>JAFSAK010000098.1 GCA_017441045.1 Clostridia bacterium | reverse complement strand
TTAGAGAAGCGATTGGCTACGGCGAAAGCGTTAATGAAGCCAGAGAAAATGCCATTGCTGCTTTGGGTGCCGATATAGAATTTGAAGTTCAGTTTGAAATTCTTGAAACCCCTAAAAAGAAGGTTTTAGGTCTATTCGGCGGCAGTCAAGCCAAGGTGAGAGCATATATTGAACTCCCCGACCCCAAGCCCGCAAAGGAAAAGAAAAATCAGAAAAAATCTGAAAAGCCCGCAAAGGCGGAGAAAAAGAGCGTTCCCGAAAAGAAAGAAGCGCCCAAGAAAGAGAAAAAAGCGGAGCCCCAAAAAAGTTCTGTAGAAGAAGATTTTAAGGATGCGGTAGATGCATCTGAAATCCCCGCTGATACCAAGGCGGGTAAGGCCATCAATTATATTAAAACCGTACTTGTAGGTTTAGGAATCGAAAATGTTTCCATCAAAGCGGCCGTTAAAGATGATGGCGCGTTTATCGTTCTCGATGGTGAGGGCCTTGGCGCCGTTATCGGTCATAGAGGCGAAACCTTGGATGCCTTGCAGTATCTTTCAAATCTTGCCGCCAATAACGGTGGCGGATACTATAAGATATCCGTTAATATCGGGGATTATAGACAAAAGAGAGAGCAAACCCTTACCTCTCTTGCAAAGCGCATTTCCGGGCAGGTTATCCGCACAGGCAGAAGCCGCCGCCTTGAACCTATGAATCCTTATGAGCGCAGAATTATTCATACTGCCGTTCAGGAAATCAAGGGTGTTACATCTGCATCTATTGGCGAAGGAAGCGGCCGAAGAGTAGTAATTTCTCCCGAAGGCGGCGAAGCTCCCAGAAGCAGAGGCGGCCGAAACGATAGAGGAAGAAAGCCCTCATCTACCGTAGCCACCGCCCCAACAAGAGAGCCAAAAAAGGATAGCGATATCCCGCTTTACGGCAAAATAAATTAACACTAAAAACCGACGGATTAACCCGTCGGTTTTTTGCATCGCATGGAACGGCCAATGTGCCGTTCCGATTTTATTTTTATCTATATTAACAGGTGCGTGTAGGGGAGGGGTTTCCCCTCCCGCAAGGATACGGCAAATTTTAATCGGGAGGGGGGACCCCTCCTCTACACACAACACGGGTTATAAGATATAAATATATAACATTTTATATATTTATACTTTATTTTTTAATAAGTTTGTGCTATACTCTATTATGTATAAATATCTTTAGAGGAGGAATGGGCTTGAAAGCAAGACATATAGTTTCTTTAGTGATGGTTATTGTCAGCATAATAACCTTCTGCGGTTGCGATTTATTCAGCGCCGATACCGATGCCCTTATATCTCCCCCCGAACTTGCGGGTAATATGTCACCCATAAAAGATGTTATAAACGAAAGCGCTCCCGAAGGATATATTCTTAAATATCCCTCTTCCGGTGATAGAAGAAGCGCCGTTGTTTTAGAGGATATTGATTTTGACGGAAAGATGGAGGCCTTTGCTTTTTATAGCACCGTTGAAGATGGCATAACCACTATGACCGTTAATTTCATAAAAACCATAGATGAAGGTTGGAAATCGGTTGCTACCCAGTCCATAGCGGCGGGCGGAGTTGAGCGTGTTGATTTTTGCGATTTGGATGGCGATGGCGTAGAGGAACTCCTCGTAGGTTGGGAAGTTCACGGAACTACGGATAGACAGGTTGCGGTTTATTCCCCAATGGGTGAGTCCTTGGCTCAAAGAATGCTCCAGTCATATACAAACTATGTTTGTTGCGACCTTGATGAAGATAACGAGGAAGAACTTTTTGTTCAGCATCTTAACCCCTCTGAGCAGTTAAATAGGGCAATGCTTTTCGAACTTACATCTATGGGCGTTTCCCAAATAGGCGGTTGCCTTATGGATAGAACCGTTAAGGCGGCGAGCGAGCCCGTGGTTTCTGCTCTTTCTACGGGACAGGTTGCTGTATATATCGATGAAGTTAAAGGTATCGGAAATATTACCGAGGTGCTTTTCTTCTCGAAAGGTGAACTCGTAAATCCGCTTCTTGATAGCGTGGAGACCATAGAAAATACCAAGACGGTAAGGGCGTATACCCTTTCTGCTGCCGATATTAATAATGATGGTGTTCTCGAAATTCCGGTGGCATCGGTACTGCCCAGCGCCATTACTTCCAATAATGAAGTGCTTTATTATACAAGTTGGTGTTCCTTCAACGGAGAGGGACTTGTTTCGAAACTCAATACCATCGTTAATTCCATCGACGGATATTATGTAACCGTTCCTGAAAAATGGTGGGGTAAAATTGCGGTGGCAAAGGAAACCGAATATAATCTTCGCACCTTCTATTATTACGACCAAAAAACCGAAACGGTTGGGGATAAAATCGGTTATATAAAAACCGTTCCCGTTAAAAGTTATAAATCCGAAGAGTATAAAGATGCCGTAGTGCTTGCCGAAACCGAAGATAATATTTATCTCGGCGTCATACTTGATGAAAGCGGCGAACTTTCCATAACGGCGGATGAACTTAAGAAGATTTTCAAACCATTGGAGGAAGAAAGTTGAAAAGAATACTTATAGTTGAAGATGAAGCGGCCATAAGAGAATTTGAGGCCATAAATCTTCGCAGAGCAGGATATGAGATAGTAGAGGCGGGCTCCGCAGAAGAGGCCCTTGATATTTATGATAACGATATAATCGGTTTTGATATTGCCCTTTTGGATGTTATGATGCCGGGGATGGATGGATTTTCCCTCTGCAAGGAACTTAGAAACAGAAGTGAAACTATCGGTATCATAATGCTCACCGCCAAATCTCAGGAAATGGATAAAATAAGCGGCCTTATGATAGGCGCCGATGATTATATCACCAAGCCCTTCAGTCCCTCGGAACTGTTGGCCCGTGTGGATTCTCTTTACCGCAGAGTCGGTATAGTAAACGAAAAACCCAAGGCATCGGCCGAAGAACTCACTATTGGTGATTTTACCCTTAATCTTCGCCGCCGTACCCTTACTAAAAGCGGCAGAAATATCGAACTTACTCAGGTGGAATTTCAGATAGTTGAAATGTTCTTCTTGGCTCCCGATTCAGCCATAGGCCGTACCGAAATTCTTCATACCGTATGGGGTAATGATTACTACGGTGAAGAAAAAATCGTCGATGT
>JAFSAK010000012.1 GCA_017441045.1 Clostridia bacterium | reverse complement strand
GGCTCTTTACGGGCTTTATTTGCGCTACGAGCAAGACCTATAGCGCCTTCAGCAGCTGCGAAGGATTCGTGACCTGCAAGGAATGCGAAACACTTGGTTTCCTCGCGGAGAAGCATAGCGCCCAAATTACCGTGGCCGATACCAACCTTACGGTCATCAGCAACAGAACCGGGGATGCAGAAAGACTGAAGACCAAGACCGATTTTCTCGGCGGCTTCAGCGGCATTTGCTACCTTATCCTTAAGGGCGATAGCGCAACCTACAACATAAGCCCAAGCGGCATTTTCGAAGCAGATGGGCTGAATGCCTTTAACGATATTATAAGCATCAACGCCTGCTTTATCGCAGATTTCTTTTGCTTCCTCAATGGAGGAAATGCCGTGCTTATTAAGCTCTGCGTTTATTTGATTAATTCTTCTTTCATAGCTTTCAAATAATGGCATAATCTATTACCTCCACCTTATTATTCTTCACGGGGATCGATTAAACGGGCGGCATCGTCAACACGGCCATACTGACCGCTTGCTTTTTCCATTGCCTCGTTAGCATCCATACCCTTTTTAATCATTTCCATCATCTTGCCGAGATGAACGAACTTGTAACCGATAATGGTATTGTTCTCATCTACTGCGCACTTGGTGATATAACCTTCTGCGAGTTCAAGATAGCGGGGACCTTTAACCTTGGTAGCATAGGTAGTACCTGTCTGAGAACGAAGGCCCTTACCTAAATCTTCAAGACCTGCGCCAACGGGAAGACCATCTTCAGAGAAAGCGGTCTGGGTACGACCGTAAACAATCTGAAGGAAAAGTTCTCTCATAGCGGTATTGATAGCATCGCATACAAGGTCGGTGTTAAGCGCTTCAAGGAGAGTTTTACCGATAAGAATTTCGGAAGCCATAGCTGCAGAGTGGGTCATACCCGAGCAACCGATGGTTTCAACGAGAGCTTCTTCAATAACGCCCTCTTTAACATTTAAAGTGAGTTTGCAAGCGCCCTGCTGAGGTGCGCACCAGCCGATACCGTGAGTAAGACCGGAAATATCTGCTACTTCCTTAACCTGTACCCATCTGCCCTCCTCCGGAATGGGAGCGGGACCGTGATATGCGCCCTTAGCAAGAGGGCACATATTTTCTACTTCGTGTGAATAGTTCATATGTGTACTCCTTTCGAAATTTCATACAAAATGATTATATCATTTTTCGACAGAAAAAACAATAGGAAAATAGATAAATTTTTAACAATATTTCCCTATTGCTCTCTTGATTACTTGTTGTTTTTTCTATATGCGAGATAATCTTCAAGGATAATGGTTGCGGCCACCGCATCCACAACCTCTTTACGCTTTTTACCTCGGGTATCGTTCATATTCAGATAGTTATGGGCCGAAACTGTGGTACACCTCTCATCCCACATATTAAGGGGAAGACCCGATTTTTCTCTTATTTTATCGGCAAGGGCGGTGCATTCCTCGGCTCGCCATCCGCTTGAGCCATCCATATTTTTAGGAACACCCACGACTATCATCTCCGCGCCATACTCTACGGCGCTTTGACAGATTTTTTCAATGAGTTTATCCTCATTATATTCGGTTATTACCTTTTTAGGAAATGCAAAACTTTCGCCGCTATCACTTACGGCAATTCCCGTTCTCGCCTTTCCTAAATCTACCGACATTATTATCATGATTTATCTCCTATAAAGCTTGAAATTCGGTTGCGCTTTGGCATATATTTATCGGGCACGTGGCTATGGTCATTCATAAATACGAGGGTGGGATTAAGTTCATCATCAAAATTTATCTGACTAACCGCCGTATTATCGCTCCAAGGGGTATCTTTAAGTTTTTTAATATCGCCGTATTTAAGGCGGCACATAAGACATCTCGTGACACCGCCATGGGTAGAAATTGCAATGGTTTTACCCTTATTTTCTCTAACTATACGGCAGATGGTTTCCCAGATTCTATTATAAGCATTTCGCATACTTTCTCCATTTGCGGGGAGAAAATCTTCGGGGTGATTATCCCATTGATCTGCAAGGTGGGGATATTCGGCAAAGGCCTCTTTAAAGGGTTTTCCTTCAACCACTCCGCCGTGCAGTTCAATAAGCCCCTTATCCTTTATAACCTTAAGCCCCTTGCCTTCGGTAGCGGCCTCGGCGGTTTTAACGGCGCGAATTAAGGGACTTGAATAAATCTTATCAATATGAATATCCTTAAAACGCTCTTTAAGAAACTTAAGTTGAATAGCGCCGGTTTCGCTTATATCAAAATCACTTGTGCCCTGAAAAACGCGGGAAACATTGCCCATCGCTTCGCAGTGGCGTATCATATAAACTTTAGTCATTAATTATCACCAACCACCATTTTACCACAAAGATTTATTTCTTGCAATTATAACTCGCGTTTTTTAGATGGAATTTTTTGTTTTTTCTTGTAAATGCATACAAAAAGTGCTATAATTACCTCAAATTTGAGAAATCCAAAAGAAAGGATGTAAACTTATGATTAAAAAGTATTTAAACCGTCTGTTTATTGATGGGCTTTCGGGAATGGCCTACGGGCTCTTCTCAACCCTGATTATCGGCACCATTATCTGCCAGATTGGTAAACTTGTTGGCGATAATTCCATCGGTCAATATATCACCGCCATCGGCAGTGTTGCCAAGACCATAACGGGCGCAGGAATAGGCGTTGGCGTTGCTTGTAAATTAAAAGCATCACCCTTAACTACCGTTTGCGCCGCAGTTTGCGGTATGGTTGGCGCTTTTCCGAATATCGCCCAAGGTGCCTTTACTGTGGGCGCTCCAGGTGAGCCCCTCGGAGCATTTATCGCCGCTTACATAGCCATTGAGGTTGGATACTTTGTTTCGGGAAAAACCAAACTCGAAATCATTTTGACCCCTCTTTGCTGTATCCTTGCAGGCGCTACCGCAGGATATTTTGTCGGCCCATATATCTCCGCCGCTATGAAGTGGCTCGGAGAACTCGTTAACTTTAATGTTGATAATTCCCCCATCATTGGCGGTATTATCGTTTCGGTAATTATGGGCATTCTTTTAACTCTGCCCATTTCCTCTGCCGCCATAGGCATTTCTATGGGTATAACAGGTCTTGCCGCCGGCGCTACAACCATTGGTTGCTGTTGTCATATGGTGGGATTTGCCGTTATGAGTTACCGCGAGAATAAATTCGGCGGTCTTATAGCGCAGGGCATCGGTACCTCTATGATTCAGATGCCAAACCTTGTTAAAAAGCCGATTTTATGGCTTCCCCCCATTATTTCAAGCGCGATTTTAGGACCTATTTCTTCCGCCCTTTTAAAGATGGTGAGCAACCCCGTGGGCTCGGGTATGGGCTCGGCGGGTCTTGTAGGTCAGTTTTCCGCCTTTGAGGCAATGACCGCCGCGGGAGTTAAACCCGTTATGGCGCTTTTGCAAATCGTTGTTATGCACTTTGTGCTTCCCGCAGTTTTAACCCTCGGAATTGCCGAAGGTATGAGAAAACTCGGATTCATTAAATCGGGCGACCTTAAACTCGCCGATATAAACCATTGATATGACCAAAAAAGAAATAACATTAAAGGCCGTCGAGGCACTGGAAAACCTCTACCCCGACGCTATATGTTCCCTTGAGTATAGAGACGCTTTTCAACTTCTTATAGCAACGCGCCTTTCGGCTCAATGCACCGATGCGAGAGTAAATCTCGTTACCCCCGCGCTATTTCGCGAATTTCCCGATGCAAATTCTATGGGAGCGGCGCCAATAAAGCGGGTTGAAGAACTTATAAAAACCTGCGGACTTTATAAAACCAAGGCCCGCGATTTAGTAGAAATCGGCAAGAAAATCACCGAAGATTTTGGCGGCCGCGTTCCCGATACAATTGAAGAACTCGTTACACTTTCGGGCGTTGGAAGAAAAACCGCCAATTTAGTCGTAGGTGATGTTTACGGCAAGCCCGCCGTTGTTACGGATACTCATTTCATCCGTCTTTGCAACCGTTTGGGACTTGTAAAAACAAACGAGCCGCGCAAGGTGGAAGATGCTATGCGCCAACTTCTTCCCCCCGAAAAATCCAATGATTTTTGCCATAGAAGCGTGCTTTTCGGAAGAGATATCTGCACCGCAAGAAAGGCATATTGCGAAAAATGTCCTATGGAAGATTTCTGCCCCAAAAAGATAAAGAAAAAATAACAAAAATAGCAGTCGGATGACTGCTATTTTTACTTATCTATAGATTTTCGTAATTTTCTTCTTGCGCGGTTAATAGAGCGTTCGAAATCTCCGTTTTCAATAAACTGCGCCAAAACCAACTGATTAAAATAAGGCACCGTGCAGGAATAAAAGCCCACCGTTTTTTCGTATGTTTCCACCATATCTTCGGGCAGTATCATATAGCCGATACGCACCGAGGGTGAAATAGTTTTAGAGAAGGTATTTACATATATAACCCCTTTGCCGCCCGAAAGAGAAAAGACCGTTTCCTCGGCAGTGGCTTTTAAGGTGAATTCCGATTCAAAATCATCCTCAACTATCACTCTATTTTCGCCCTTGTTTTTCCACTCGATATATTCCCTCTTTTTAGAGGCATTGGCGGTAACTCCGCTTGGGAAACTTCTATAGGGTGTTATATGCAGTACCGTTGCCCGTGTACCCTTTAGTTCTTCGCTTTTAATACCGTTATCCCCAAGGCGTAAAAGTTCGGTTTTAACTCCGTTCGCCCTATAAACCCGCTCGATTTTTTCGTAGGAAGGGTTTTATACCGCATATATTCGGTTTTTACCAAGCATTTGCACAATTATTCCGTATAAATACTCGGCTCCCGCACCTATTACGATTTGATTTTCTTTAACTTTTATTCCTCGGCTTCGCAACAGATATTTGCTTATAGCGGCTTTAAGTTCACCGCATCCGCTTCCTTCACATTTAGTAAAAATATCCTCAGAATAAATACTCAGTATTCTTCTCATTGTTTTGGCATAAACCGAAAAAGGAAATGTATCATCAATAGAGGTTATATGACCTATGGGCATTAAGTTTTTACGTCGGGTTGAAGAAGAAAACGGTTCATTCGGACTATACGTGACAAAATATCCGCTTCTCTCTTTGGAATCCGCATACCCTTCCTCGCAAAGCATTATATAGCTATGCTCCACCGTTATAACGCTGACTTTAAGCTCTTCAGACATCAATCTTTTAGAGGGCAATTTCTTTCCATACTCATAAACGCCGCTTACAATATCCTTTTTAAGTTGCTCATACAATTGAGCGTATATAGGCGTTTTCTCGTTTTTATCAATTTTATATCGCATCTGGTATTATAAAAAACTCCCGTTCTGACTATT
>JAFSAK010000097.1 GCA_017441045.1 Clostridia bacterium | reverse complement strand
TAGACGTTGAACACGCCCTTGACCCCGTCTATGCCGCGAATCTCGGCGTTGATATTGATAGTTTGTTGGTTTCCCAACCCGATTCGGGCGAACAGGCGCTTGAAATTACCGAAGCCCTTGTTCGTTCGGGCGCTATTGATATAGTTGTTATCGACTCGGTTGCAGCCCTCGTTACGAGAGCGGAAATAGAAGGTGAAATGGGTGAATCCCATGTAGGCCAACTTGCCCGACTTATGTCACAGGCGCTCCGCAAACTCACAGGCGCGCTTTCAAAGTCAAACTGCGCCGCAATATTCATTAACCAACTTCGTGAAAAAATCGGCGTTCTTTACGGTAACCCCGAAACCACTACAGGCGGTAGAGCGCTTAAATTCTATTCCAGTGTTCGTATTGATGTAAGAAAGGTTGAAGCCATTAAAAACGGCAGTGAAATGATTGGCTCAAGAACGAGAGCCAGAGTTGTTAAGAATAAGGTGGCTCCCCCATTCAAAGAGGCCGAGTTTGATATTATGTACGGCAAGGGAATCTCCCGCGAGGGCGAACTCGTTGATATGGGACTTAATTTTGAAATTATTAAGCGTTCTGGCGCTTGGTTCTACTACGGTGAGGACCGTCTGGCTCAAGGCAGAGATAATGTTAAGCAACTCTTTATCGATAATAAGGAATTGGCACTTGAGATTGAAGAAAAGATTCTCGCCAAGTATAGAGAGGCAATTGAGGGCAAATCGGCAGAAGAAACCCCCGATAACGAGCCCACAGTAATGCCCGTGGATTCAGCGGATATCGAACCCGCAAGACCAAGAAAAAGAGTAGATATAGATATTGCGGTTGATGAATAATGACCGTAGTTGAGATTGCAAGACAGAAAGGGCATCTTTATAAAGTTGTCCTTTCTGATGAAACTTCTTTTCTCGTGGATAAGGATGTTTGCGAAAATATCCCTCTTAATAAGGGCAAGGAACTTACCCGCGAAGAAATAAGCGAAATTTTAAAACTTTCCGATTATGAAAGGGCAAAATCCCGCGCCCTTTGGTTTCTTGATAGAGGCGACCGCACCGAAAAGGGACTTTACGAGAAACTAATCGCGGGGGGGATTTCGGCCGAGGCCTGCAGCAAAGCCGTGGCGAGATTTAAGGAATTATGTCTCATTGATGATCGCCGCTTTGCTCGTAATTTTGCCGAAAGATGCCTTGAGGGCAATATATCAAAAAGGCAAACCTATGCAAAACTTATGCAAAAGGGCGTGCCGAAGGATATTATTCAAGAGGTTTTAAGTGAATCGGAAATCGATGAAACCGCGCAGGTTTTAGAGGTCATAAAAAGAAAATATGCAAATAAATTGGATACAAAGGAAAACACCGCCAAGGTGGTTGCCGCCCTTATGCGAAAAGGGTTTATGTATCCCGCCGTTAAAGAGGCCCTGAGGGTTTACGGCGAAGAATTAGAATATATTGACGGGGAAGAGTAATGTATAAAGTCAGTATGGTGAGTCTCGGATGTCCTAAAAATCAGGTGGACGCCGAAATGATGCTCGCAACCCTTAAAAATGCAGGATTTGAAATCGGAATAGAGGAAGCCGAGGCAGACGCTATAATCATAAATACCTGCGGTTTTATCGAATCGGCCAAGGCCGAGGCCATCGAGAATATTCTTGAATGCGCGAGATATAAAACCGAAGGCAAATGCAAAGCCATAATCGTTACGGGATGTCTTGCGGAAAGATATAAGGATGATGTTACCGAGGAAATTCCCGAAGTGGATGTGTGCGTTGGCATTGGCTCAAACGGTAAAATAGCCGAAATCGTTAAAAACGCCATAGAAGGAAAACAGGAAAACTCCTTTGGCAGTAAATATGATTTGGATTTAAACGGCGATAGAATTTTAGGCGGTATGCCCTTTACCGCATATCTAAAAATTGCCGATGGCTGCGATAATTGTTGTACCTATTGCGCCATTCCGAAAATTCGCGGCAGAATGAGAAGCCGTAGAATTGAAGATTGCGTAAACGAGGCAAAGGTTTTAGCGGCAAGAGGGGTTAAGGAACTTATAGTTGTAGCCCAGGATACTACTGCCTTTGGTGAGGATATCTATGGGGAAGCCAAACTTCCCGAACTTCTCACCGAACTTTGCAAAATAGAGGGTATCCATTGGATAAGAACTTTATATACATATCCCGAGCGCATAACCGACGAACTTTTAGAGGTAATCGCGCGGGAAAAGAAACTTATAAAATACCTTGATATCCCCCTTCAGCATATAAACGGAGAAATCCTTAAAAAGATGAATAGAAGGGGCGACCGAGAGAGCATAGATGCTCTTATTAAGAGAATAAGGGAAAAGGTGAAGGGCATCACCCTTCGCACCACGCTTATTACGGGCTTCCCCACCGAAACCGACCAAGAGTTCTGCGAAATGGCAGAGTTTGTAAAGGAAGCGCGATTTGACCGCCTTGGTTGTTTTACATATTCGGCAGAGGAAGATACCGTTGCCGCCAATATGGAAGGTCAGATTGAAGAACAGGCTAAGGTTGACCGTATGGAGCATATTATGGAACTGCAGATGGATATATCCGCTTCCCTTAACGAGAGAAAAATAGGAAAAACCGCCGAAGTTCTCATCGAGGGCTACGACGATTATATAAAATGTTACTTTGGCAGAACCGAAAGCGATGCCCCCGAAATTGACGGAAAGATTTTCTTCTTATCGGGCAGACCATTAAAAATCGGTGATTTTGTAAAAGTAAGAATTAACGATACACTTGAATATGATTTATTAGGAGAGTTGATTTAAATGAATACCCCCAACAAACTAACAGTAGCAAGAATTATCGCAACCCCCATTTTTATGGCAACAATGCTTATCGAATTTCCTTACCACTATACTGTATCCTTGGTGCTCTTTATTTTAGCGTCACTTACCGATATGTTAGACGGTAAAATCGCAAGAAAACACAACCTTGTTACCAACTTTGGTAAGTTTTTAGACCCCCTTGCAGATAAAATGCTCACCACCTCCGCTTACCTTGGATTTATGTTTTTATATTCGGGCAACTTGGGAAAACAGATGACTGTTATAGTATTTATAGTTCTTTTCCGTGAATTTATGGTATCTTCTTTGCGCCTTGTAACTGCAAACGCAGGTTTAGTAGTAGCCGCAAATATTTGGGGTAAGCTTAAAACCGTATCCCAAATGGCAGGCATAATAGTGGCGTTGTTATTCTGCGCTGTTATAATGGATTTTGGTCTGATAGAGAGCGCAAATATTATTTATATCGCAGATATCATAGTAATTGCGTTATTCTGGGTTTCTGCTGTTCTTTGTGTTATTTCTGGACTTATATATCTTAACGAGTGTAAAAGCTATATTAACTCTTCAAAATAATTATATTTTAAAATTGGGATAGTGATTTACTTTGTTTAAGCGATTAATTGAAGATGTTAAGGCGGTTATGGATAGAGACCCTGCTGCTACAAGTTTTTTAGAAGTTTGGCTTTTGTATCCCGGCGTTAAAGCCATTAGGAGACATCGCCGTGCCCACTTCTTTTATAAACACAATATGCATTTTATCGCCCGTATGATTTCTCAAAAAACTTTACGGAAAACGGGCATTGAGATACACCCGGGCGCTAAACTCGGCCGCCGCCTCGTTATCGACCACGGTACAGGCATCGTTATCGGTGAAACCGCCGAGATAGGCGATGATGTGCTTATCTATCAAGGCGTAACCTTGGGCGGTACGGGTAAAGATATAGGCAAGCGCCACCCCACCATCGGCAATAATGTTATGATTAGTGCGGGAGCAAAGGTGCTGGGCCCCTTTAAGATCGGGGATAATTCAAGAATCGCCGCGGGAGCCGTGGTGCTCCACGAGGTGCCGCCTAATTCTACGGTTGTCGGCGTGCCGGCAAGAGTAGTAAAACAAAACGGCAAAAAAATTGATAGGTCACCTCTTGACCAGATTCATATTCCCGACCCCGTTAAAGCAGAAATCGACCGCTTAAATAAAGAGGTCCGCGAACTTTCAAATTTAGTAAAATCTCTCGGAGAATAAGAGGCAAACACAAATGAAAATTTTCAATACACTTACAAGACAGAAGGATGAATTCATCCCCATAAACGAGGGCGATGTAAAGATTTATGCCTGCGGTCCTACCGTTTATAACTATATCCATATCGGCAACGCAAGACCCCTTTGCGTTTTCGATGTTTTGCGCCGCTATCTTGAGTGGCGGGGTTATAAGGTAACCTTCGTTCAGAACTTCACCGATATTGATGATAAACTCATCCGCAAGGCAAACGAGGAAGGCATTACCGTGAAAGAGGTTGCCGAGCGTTATATTAAGGAGTTCTGGGTGGATGCTAAGGGACTTAATGTCCGCGAAGCCACTGTTCATCCCAAAGCCACTGAAAATATCGATGAAATCATCCGCATTATTTCCGAACTTGAGGAGAAGGGATATGCCTATAAGGCGGGTGGAGATGTATATTTCCGCGCTAAAAACTTTGAAACCTATGGCAAACTTTCCCATCAACCCCTTGAGGATTTAGAGGCGGGCGCCCGTATCGAAACGGGCGATATCAAAGAAGACCCTATGGATTTCTGTCTTTGGAAGGGAGCTAAGGAGGGCGAACCCTATTGGGAATCACCTTGGGGTAACGGCCGCCCCGGTTGGCATATTGAATGTTCCGCTATGGCAGGCAGATACCTTGGTAAAACCATAGATATTCACTGTGGCGGACTTGACCTTATTTTCCCTCATCACGAAAACGAAATTGCCCAGAGTGAATG
>JAFSAK010000096.1 GCA_017441045.1 Clostridia bacterium | reverse complement strand
TCTTCGCCGTTTGTTTCATTTTTAAGGGTTATTTCACCCTTTTCCATACCTTCGAAAACATCTGATAATGTAAGTTTATCGCCCTCACTGATTTTATCATAATCATCGGGGTTTTTGAATGTTAAGGGCATAATTCCCGCATTTATAAGATTTGCAACGTGTATACGGGCAAAACTCTTGGTAATTACCGAACGGACACCCAAATACATAGGCACGAGGGCCGCGTGTTCACGGGATGAGCCCTGACCGTAGTTAGCACCGCCTATAACGATGCTTTCTCCAAGGGCTTTGGCTCTTTCGGGGAATTGCTTATCGCAAACGCCGAAGCAGAACTGAGAAAGATGGGGAATATTTGAGCGGTAAGGAAGAATTTTTGCTCCCGCAGGCATAATATGGTCGGTGGTGATATTATCGCCAACCTTCAATGCAACCGTAGCAGAAAGCTCGTTTCCTTGGGGTTTAGAGGTGGGGAAAGGTTTAATATTGGGGCCTCTTAACACCTCAACCTCGTTTGCCGCATCGGGTTTTGCAGGATCTAAAACTGCAGTATCGTTAAGTTTGAAAGTTTTTGGCATTTTAACCTTGGGCATCTTTCCTAAATCGCGGGGGTCCGTAATAACGCCCGTAAGTGCCGCCGCAACAGCCGTTTCGGGAGAAACCAAGTAAACACCCGCATCAGCAGTTCCGCTTCTGCCTTCAAAGTTACGGTTGAAGGTGCGAAGGGAAACGCCCGCAGAATTGGGAGAGAAGCCCATTCCGATACAAGGACCGCAAGCGCATTCAAGAATTCTCGCGCCCGAGGCAATTATATCGCTTAAAGCTCCGCAATCCGAAAGCATTGTAAGTACCTGCTTAGAACCGGGTGAAATGGATAAACTCACCGACGGTTTAATGGTTTTGCCCTTTAAAAGAGCGGCAACCTTTAACATATCCAAAAGGGATGAATTGGTACAAGAGCCGATACAAACCTGATCCACCTTTATTCCCGCAATGGATTTAACAGTAACCACGTTATCGGGGCTATGAGGACAAGCAATGAGGGGCTCTAATTCATCAAGATTTATATCTATAATCTTATCGTAAACTGCATCGGGGTCACTCTCAAGCGGCATATAATCCTCTTCTCTGCCCTCTGCCTTTAAAAATTGGCGGGTGATTTCATCAGAGGGGAAAATTGAGGTGGTGGCTCCAAGTTCGGTACCCATATTTGTAATTGTGGCGCGCTCGGGAACAGAGAGAGTTTTAATACCTTCGCCGCCCCATTCAATTATGGCTCCCACGCCGCCTTTAACCGATAAAATCCGAAGTATCTCCAAACTTACATCCTTTGCGCTTACAAAGGGTTTGAGATTACCTGTAAGATTAACCTTATACATTTTAGGCATTGGGATATAGTAGGCGCCGCCGCCCATAGCAACCGCAACATCAAGTCCGCCTGCGCCCATAGCAAGCATTCCGATACCGCCGCCCGTTGGGGTATGGCTATCGGAACCTATGAGAGTTTTACCGGGTTTGCCAAAACGTTCTAGATGCACCTGATGGCAGATACCGTTACCAGGGCGAGAGAAATAAATTCCGTGCTTTTCGGTAACCGACTGAATATATCTATGGTCATCGGCATTTTCAAAGCCCGATTGCAAGGTATTGTGGTCAATATATGCAACACTCTTTTCGGTTTTAACACGGTCAAGCCCCATAGTTTCAAATTCCAGATATGCCATTGTACCCGTTGCATCCTGCGTTAAGGTCTGGTCAATTTTAAGGGCGATTTCAGTTCCTACGGTCATATCGCCGCTGATTAAATGTTCTTTTATGATTTTTTGCGCTATAGTATAACCCATTTTTTTGCTCCTTAATTGCTGTTCTTTATATGAATATAAGCGTTTTCAATATGTTTTTCCATAAGTTCGCTTGCCTTTTGAGTGTCGCCGTTTTTAACCGCTTCATATATGGCTTTATGCTCACTAACCGAAGATTCGGCGCGACTTTTACTCTCAACCGATGCTTTGCGGAATTTCTGCACCTTTTTATGTAGGGGTACTAAAACATCGAAAAACACCGAACTTCCGCTGCTCTTATAAATAAGGTTATGGAACTGATTATCCATATATTTAATTCTATCGGCATCTCGTTTTCCGTAATAGAACTCTTGAAGTTCAACGGCGTGAAGAAGTTCTTTAAGTTGTTCTTCGGTACGGTTTTGCGCGGCCAAAGCGGCGGCCAGACACTCCACCTTTTTTCTTATAAGGAATATATCTTCAACATCCTTTTCGGTAATACCGATAACAACCGAACCCTTACCCGATTCTTCTATTAAGTGCTCCTGCTCAAGTCGGCGAAGGGCTTCTCTTATGGGTGTTCGGCTAACGCCAAGTTCCAAGCTTAACTTACTTTCCGTAAGCACATCACCCCGTATATATTTGCCCGTTAAAATATCAGTTTCGAGTTGCTCGAAAACCTGATCGGCAAGGGATACTGTTTTATGGTCTATCATAAATTTTCTCCTTTTACTTTATAGATATCAAAGACGAGCGAGTTTTCCGCCTGTCAGTTCTTCGACCTTCTCTTCGATTTCGGAAACCGAGAGAGTGGTCTGGCGGCCGTCTTCATACTCTTTGTCTATCCATTCCTTCATCTTTATTACAAGTTCGCTGCGCTTATCCACCATTTCATCGCCCGTAAGAGAATAGTTTTGATTTATCCAATAGGCAATTCCTGCAAGTCCCGAAGTTTTGCCAAGCAGCACCGAAACGGGACGGTTAAGAATCTTTTCGGTATTAAAAATATTATAGATTTCTTCATCCTTTAAAAGTCCATCAGCGTGAATGCCCGCCCTCGTTACATTAAAGTTTCGGCCAACAAATGGGGTCATAGGCGGAATTTCGTAACCGATTTCCTTTTTAAAGTATTCGGCAATTTCGGTTATAACGGTGGGGTCCATACCATCAAAAGAGCCACGAAGAGAAGCATATTCCATAACCATTGCTTCAAGCGGTACATTACCCGTTCTCTCCCCTATACCGAGAAGCGAACAGTTAACCGCCGATGCGCCGTAAAGCCAAGCGGTAGAAGCATTGGCAACAGATTTATAAAAGTCATTATGGCCGTGCCACTCGAGCATTTCACTGGGAACATCGGAATAATGCTGAAGTCCGTAAATAATACCCGGTACGCTTCGGGGAAGCGCTACTTCGGCAAAGGGAACGCCGTATCCCATAGTATCACACGCTCTGATTCTGACGGGGATTCCCGCATCCTTTGACATCTTCATAAGTTCATTAACAAAGGGTACAACGAAGCCGTAAAAATCGGCTCTCGTTATATCTTCAAGGTGACATCTGGGCATAACGCCCGCCTCAAATGCTTCGCCAACGGCGGCAAGATATGTATCCATTGCCTGCTTTCTTGACATTTTAAGTTTCTTAAAGATATGATAATCGGAGCAAGAAACCAAAATTCCTGTTTCTCTTATTCCCAAATCCTTAACAAGTTTAAAATCTTCTTTATTAGCTCTGATCCAGGTAGTTATTTCGGGGAACTGAAGACCCAATTCCTGACATCGAGCAACCGCTTCCCTATCCTTTTTACTATAAACGAACATTTCGGTCTGACGGATAATTCCGTAAGGACCTGCAAGGCGGGACATATATTTATAAAGCTCAACTATCTGTTCTACGGTATATGGCTCCACCGACTGCTGACCGTCACGAAGGGAGGTATCAGTAATCCATATATCCTTAGGCATACCCATAGGTACGCGACGATGGTTAAAAGCAACCCTCGGCACATCCTCATAGGAATATAAATCCCTATAAAGATTGGGGTCTTCAACATCTTGAAGAGAATATTTATAAGTCGCCTGTTCAAGAAGATTGGTTTTATTTGAAAGTTCTAACATCTTGTATCTCCTTCGAATTTCAGTATAATTGTATACAATTATACCACAACGTCGGTGTATGTCAAGTGTAAATTATTTGAAATTATATTATAATTATATATAATATGCCACGGGCAACATCGTTACCCGTGGCTTTCTAATTCCGTTATACCATCGGCAATCTGGGAAAATGCGGTACAAACTGCGCTCGTAGTACCCGCTTCTGCCATAACTATAACCGTATATTTAGGATTTTCAAAAGGGAAAAAGCCGCAAAACCAACTATTATTGATTTCGTTTCCGTTTTGGTCGTATCTGCCCGTTTGAGCGGTAGCGGTTTTACCCGCGGCGGTGGTGGTTTCGGGGCTTGCGGCAGTGCCCGTTCCTTCTTCTACAACCGCCTTTAAATATTCCCGCAGTTTTTCTGCCGTTTCTTCTTCCATAACCTTTGTAGGTTTACCTATATCATATTCTTTAACCTCCCCGCCTTTGACCATCCTTTCTATAAGTGATGGCAGATAATAGGTGCCGTTTCCCCCTATGGCAGAATATAAATTAAGCATTGCCACGGGGCTTAAAAGCAAATCCCCCTGCCCTATGCTTAAATTGGCCAGCGCCGCTGGATTTTTAAGTCGCGAAAGTTCTGTAAGGTTACCTTTTACGGTTTTTATATTTTCGGCGATTTTTATGCTGCTGCCGAAACTCAAAGAAGAAGCCATATTATATACTTCGGTAGCCCCCGTATTTATACCAAGGGTATAGAAAAAGGTGTTGCAAGAATTTGCAATAGCCGATTTAATATCCATTAACCCGTGACCTTCAATCTTATGGCACTTAAAATCTCTATCAATAATATGGGTTTTGCCCGTACATTCGAAATTAAAATACGCCGTTCCCTTTTCCAAGGCCGCGGCGGCAACGCAGGGTTTAAATGCCGAGCCCACGCTAAAGCACTGAAGCGCTCGGTTTAAAAGAGGAGCGTTTTCATCCTCCAAATAATCGCTCAAATTTTCTATATCAAAGGTGGGTTTGCTGACACTTGCTCTGATTTTTCCCGTTTCGGTTTCGGCAACCAAAACCGCCCCCTTATCAATTCCTTCTGCCGCCCTTTCGGCTATGCTTTGGATATTAACATCAAGAGTCGTAACCACCCCTTTAGCTACCTCGCCCAAATCGTTTTCGAAATCGGGTTTAATACCCTTTAGCGCTCTACCCTTTCCATCGGCAATATATACGGCGCTCACCTCGCTTTCGCTAAAGAGCCACTCATCATACGCCGCCTCAATTCCTGAAACTCCGTGACTTTCAGAATCGGTATAACCTATTATATGCGGAGATAAAATTTGGCTTTCGCTATGGCGGTAAACCGTAGTGAAAGCAATTCCATCCGCCTCTATGGTTTTTTCCGCCTTGAAAACGGCGGGTTTATTGCTTTTAAGCGTTTCCAAAACCCTCGAAAGTTCATCGCCCGAAAGTATGGAAGAAACGGCGGTTATGGCGGTGGGTTTTGGCAGAGCAATGCCGTAAATTTCCCTTTTATTATTGGTTATGGGAACCATATTTCTATCGTAAATTGTGCCTCTGATATCGCCTATTTTAATTTTATAACTTGACTGTTTTGCCTCTACCGACTGCAAATCGCCATCCATTATAACGGCAACCCTTAAAACGCAGGTTAAAAGCATCAGCATAAGCACAAAAAAGCAGACCGTAGCCCTTCTTGAAAAGACCTTTTCAAATAAATTATTTTCCACCTTGCAACACCTCATAAAAAGTATTGCCAAAAATAAAAAAACCAAAGCCGAAACTTTGGTTTTTTATTTTAAAGTTTTTCAAAATTATCTACCGATAGAACAAAAACCGCAGCGCCTTTTACTTCGGTTTCCACAGAGGTATCAGTGGGCATAAGCCCTCTACCGAAGGAAGAATTGGTGGGGGAATTTTTCTTTCGCGTTACACTGTGTTTGCGGATAATATCCTTCACTTTTTCTACCTCGTCATCCTCGGTACCTATAAGCAAGGTGGTATTACCGGTTTGCAAAAATCCGCCCGTGGTTGAAAGCTTTGTAATGGAAAATCCCCCGCGCGTAAGCTCTCCCGAAACACAAGCGCTATCATCGTTGTTTACAATAGCTAAAATCAATTTCATCTTTTTTCTCCTATTAAAATGTTTTTGCTATCCAAGCATAAGAAATCGGTCCCATTACAACCCTTCCGTCTTTTATTTCGGCATTTGACGATGCTAAAACCTCACCGCTCGCTGAAAATTCATATTCTCTATCCGAAGGATTTATGGCGCACAAAAGCTCACCCTTATCCGTTTTGCGCTTAAAAATCAAGGGATAGGTATCTGAAACGAGCCCAAACTCATTCGAGCATCCAAATAAATCGGGATTTTCCCTTTTGATTGCCACTAATTTTTTAACCTCGTTTATAAGTGAATTTGGATTTGCTTCTTCGGTTTCCACGTTAACAAGCTCAAAATCCGAATTTATTGGGAGATATGTATTTCCCTCGGTTTTACTAAAGCCTGCATTGAGTTCGCTGCTCCACTGCATAGGTGTTCTCGAGCCCGTTCTGCAATATCCGCCATCCTTGCTTTTAAGCCTTTCGTATGTCATACCTATCTCATCGCCATAATAAATGAGCGGTATATTAGGGAGTGCTAGTATAAAGGCGAAAACCGTTTTCATTTCTTCTTGAGTTCTGCCCAAAGCTACTCTCGGCAAATCGTGATTACCCGTAACTATAGATACATAGCCCTTCTCTTCTATCTCCTTAATATTAAAAAGGAAGTAATCGAAAAACTCCTTTGCCTCGCCTTTTCCTTCCTTTTTGAAGAAACTGTTGCCGTCAGATTTTATTACATTAGCACCTGCTTCTTGACGGAAAAGCTTATTATATCCGTCATTAAAACCGTGCGTAAAGAAATCTATATCAAAATCTCCGTTTTTAACGGCATACATCGGTTGGCCCCATTCCGATACAAAAATGGCTTCAGGGTATTCCTTTCTTACCCTTGAAAAAATATCTCTCCATACCTCGCAGGAATATTTACCGTTTACATCGCCTTTAACTATACTGCTTGCCAAATCGACTCTGAATCCATCAACGCCCTTGGCGAGATAGAATTTTATGATATCGGTAACTATATCCCGCATTTTCATACAGACATCATCGGTATACAAATTCTGCCAACTATATTTTTTTGAAGAAAATCCAAAATTGATGGCGGGCTGAAAACAGAAGAAATTTATAAGATAATTACCGTCTCTGTCGCTGTTTCCGCTTATACACTGATACGGACACGCGCCAAAAACATCGTCGCTCCAGATATAATAATCCCAAAATTCATTTCTTTCGGCTTCGGAAGATTTTTTAAACCATTTATGTTGGTCCGAGGTATGACCCACTACTAAATCAAGCAAAACCTTTATGCCAAGATTATGCGCCTTATCAATAAGAATCTGCAAATCTTCCATTGTGCCGAATTTTTCATCTATGGCATAGTAATCCTCAACATCATATCCACCGTCGCGGAAAGGTGACTTGAATATGGGATTTATCCATATTATATCGGCAAATTGTTTTATGTACGGCAGTTTTTCGGTAATACCCCTCAAATCACCTATTCCATCGTTATTACTATCGTAAAAAGATGTAGGGTAAACATTGTAAATTATGGAATTGCTAATATTTTTGTTCATTCATATTCTCCTGACTAAAGTATATAATTCGCTATGCTTCGGTAATCTATTTTATCGAGGTCGGGAATTTCATAGCGGTTATCATTGGTGTCTCTTATAAGCACTCTGCGATCAAAGAGCACGGTAATGCTTCGATAAAAATCTGCAACATCAAACTCGCATATTCCTCTATCGGTTTTGGCAGTAATTTTTAAAACACCGCCCTTTTCATTCGCCTTAATAATTTCCTCAATTTTAGGAATGAAATAATGCTCATAAAGAGCTTTTTCTACCGCTTCTCTGCTTTCGGGCATAAGGTTATTTATATCCCTTATTACTGCAACCTCTGCTCTGTCTTTAATCAGGGTAATATACCTTTCGGCGCCTGAAACGGGGAATAATCTTCGAGGTGTCAGTTTTTCAAATTTTTCGCCTGTATAAAGTTCTAAATCAAGATAAAAATCATCGCGAATATAAATTTTCGCATTATCGTTTTCTATAAAAATTCTTGACATTATTTCATCTCCCCTTCCGTTTTTCCGAGCAGGCCTTGAATTTCAATAAGTCGGTAATATTTGCCCTTTTTGCTCAAAAGCTCTTCGGGAGTTCCGCATTCGATTATTTTGCCCTTGTCAACTACTACTATTTTATTGGCTTTGCGAAGGGTAGAAAGTCGGTGGGCTATCATAATGGTAGTTCTGCCCGAAATAAGACCTTCAATAGCCCCTTGAATAAGGTGTTCGGTTTCGCTATCCACCGAGGCGGTAGCTTCATCGAAAACAAGGATAGATGGATTTTTCATAACGGCGCGGGCAATGGAAAGGCGTTGCCGCTCTCCTCCCGATAGTCCCGTTCCCCGTTCACCGAGTATTGTATCATAAGCATCGGGCATATTGCAAATAAAACCGTGAGCATTGGCAATATCAGCCGCATTCATAACATCTTCAACCGAAGCATTTGGATTAGAAAAGGCGATATTATTAAATATGGTATCGTGGAACATAAGCGGCTCTTGTTGAACAAAGCCAATTTTACTGCGGAAATGGGTAAGCTCGATATCCTTTATATTAACACCATCCACAAGTATTTCGCCCTCATAGCCATCGTACATCCGCATAAAGAGGTTTATAAGGGTACTCTTACCCGAGCCCGTTGTTCCAACTATACCAACGATATCACCCGGCTCAATGGTAAGGTTTATATTTTCAAGGGTTTTCTTGGTTTTATCAAATGAGAAATTAACGTTTTTAAACTCAATTTTACCTTCAAAGTTTTTAATATCTGTTCTTGTACCAAAATTGGCTTCAGGGTCGGCATCAATAATATCAAGCACCCTTTCGCAAGAGGTCAAAGCATGCTGATAACTATCCGAAAGATTTGCAAAAAATCTAACGGGATTATAGAACATAGAGGCATAAGATATGAAGGAAACCAAAAGTCCCACGGTCATACCCGAGGTATTATTCATAGCCCATCTTCCGCCGAATGCCCAGATTGCCAAGGAGCCGCAGGACATAAGCATTGTATAAATATGAGGAAAAAGGGTTCCGAGAGCAGCCGCTTTTTTATTTTCATCAAACCAGGTTTCGTTATACCCGTCAAACTTTTGAACGGTTCGTTTTTCTGCGGTGAAGGATTTTATAACTCTGATACCGGGAAGCGAATCAGTGAGCATATTACTTACTTTAGCCCATTTTCGCCATATTCTTTGGTAAACAGGGCGCACTTTTTTACTGAAATATCTTGATAAAAGAACAACTACGGGAACGGGGGTCAGCGAAAGGAGAGCGAGCTTCCAATTTAAGCTAATCATAATAACCACAATCCCCACCATAGTACAAACCTGCACTATCGCCTCCTGGGTTATGGTCATCATAAAACTATTTATAGTAGATGTATCTCCGCTTATTCGAGAAATTATTGAGCCGGTGCTTGTTTTATCGTAGAAAGATACGGGCAGATATTGGGCTTTGGCATAAACGTCACTTCTAAGCCGCGAGGTTATTCGGTTACCTGCATTTCGCACAAGGTAACCTCTCACCGAGCCCAAAACGCCCTGCATAAGATAGAGTACGAAAAGGCCTATAACAAGAATTAATAATTGCTTGGTATCATTATTGGGTAAAACATCATCAACCAAGAGTTTAGATATGTAAGGGGGGACAAGCTGCGAGGCGGTTGCAAGACCTGACATAAAAAGGCATAAAAGCAAAACCCACTTTTGAGGGGCAATATATGTCCACAACTTTTTAATAAGCTTACCCTTGCTCATACAGTTAACGCACTCAGCGCCTGGGTGAATGAGCGTTCTGCCACATTTAGGGCAGCAGCAGATAAGTTTATCCACGCTGGCTTCAATTCGACCTATAACCTCCTCCGCGCTATCGCCTGCCGCCATAGCGTTAAACTGGTCGCAGACCGATTCCATTAAACTCACGATAGAAAAGCTAAATCGCATAACCTTTTTATCGTTGATATAAAGAACGGCATTACCGTATTTTCTTTCAACGCTGGCAGATTTAATATCCTCAAGGGCAACAAAAAAACTACTGTCGGTTTCGCTTACCTCAACGCAGAAAATTCGACTGTTGGTTATAACCAAAGCCGATTCACCGTATTTTGAGTTTAGCAAAATATCGCCGACAATAGCAATTTTTATTTCTTCATTTTCGGTTGCCTTTGTTTCTATCCGTCGTCGCAAGGATTCGGATATGGGTTTATTACTTCGTAGGTTTTCACACTTCATAATAAGCACCTCCGGTTTAAAACCGTTTTTCGAGATACTTATAACACATAATTATTCCAAAATCAACCTTTTGAGGAATTTCTTTTCAAAAAAATTTTTTTCGCCCTTTTTACTTAATTTTATTAAGTTTTTGTCGGGTTTTACCTAATCTACCTTCATACGAAGCATTGAGCCCGATTTGATTTCTCTCGGGAAGGGTATTTTAACCTTCATCATAGGTTTATTAGCCATTTCGATTGGGTTTCCTTTTTCATCGAGAAGAATATCGGTAGGCACCGCGAAGGGTACGCTGCCCGCTTCCAAGCAGTCAAGAATTTGACCTTTTAAGAACTTATTTTTAACGGTGGCAAGGATATATCCATTCTCATATCCATCCACATTTGCGGCAACGGCATAATCCCTGATATACCCTGCATTTTCATAGGTTTGAGCATTCTCGGGGATGCCAAAATAAAAGCCAGTTGAATAGGTGCGATGGCTCATTTTATTAAGCTCTTCTTCTACCCAAAGCGGCAGTTTCCACTCGCCTTCACAAGCTTTCAAACTATCAAGAGCGCCGCGATATGCATTAGCGGTTACCGCAACATAATATTCGGTTTTTGCTCTGCCCTCGATTTTAATACTGTCAACACCCACAGCCGCCATCTTATCAAGATGGTGGGCCATACACATATCATTGGCATTGAGAATATATGTGCCCTTATTGGTTTCGGTTATATCGAAATACTGACCGGGGCGTTTTTCTTCTATAAGAGAATAACTCCAACGGCAAGGTTGAGCGCAGTCACCGCGGTTAGCATCTCGCCCTGTCATATAACTCGACAAAAGGCATCTTGCAGAAAAGGAAACACACATAGCCCCATGGGCAAAACATTCGATTTCTAAATCCTTTGGCGTTTCGTTTCTTATTTGCTCTACTTCCTTTAAGGAAAGTTCGCGAGCAAGTACCACTCTTTTGGCGCCCAAATCATAAAAGGCATTGGCGGTATGGCTATTAACGACACCTGACTGAACGGAAATATGCAGTTCGCAGTTTGGAGCATATTTTTTAACAAGCCCGATAGTGCCCAAATCCCCTGCGATTATAGCATCTGCGCCCAAAGCGTTAACCGTTTCTAAAAACTCGGGAAGACGCTTCATTTCATCGTTATGGGGAATGGTATTGCAGGTAATATGCACCTTTTTGCCGAAACTATGAGCATACTCTATACCTTTTTTCAAGTCATCATTATTAAAATTTGCCGAGGCGGTGCGCATACCAAATTCTTCACCCGCGATATAAACCGCATCTGCGCCAAAATCTACCGCAGTTTTAAGGCGGATTAAATCACCCGCAGGGCAAAGAAGTTCGGGCACCTTAATCGAAGTACTCATATATCCAGTTTTTTCCTTCTTTGAGTTTATTTATAGTTACATTTTGTTCGACAAGCGTTTTATGGAAATAGAAATTTCCTTTGCTATCGGTAACAAAATAATAGTATGGGCTATTCTTTTCGGGGTCTAAAACCGCCTTTATAGCATCAAGACCGGGAGAACACAAGGGTCCCGGAGGCAGACCTTCAATATTATAGGTATTGTATCTTCCGTCATCATTTTCGAAAGATCTGCCGTAAAAACAGGTGGGTGATGAGCCGAGGGTTGCGAAAGAGGGGCTATTCAGACGATTATAAAACACCGCCGCCACCTTGCTCATTTCTTTAGTATTATTACCCGCTTCCATCTGAACTATGGATGCGAGGGTTAAAACTTCGCGCATTGTAAGGCCTCTATCCTCGGCTTTTTTATACATATCTTCGGTAATTTTGCTTTCAGTCGCCTTAATCATTCTTTCTACGGCAAGACGGGCGCACTCTTTAGAGTCATAAGCGTAGAAATTATATGTATCGGGGAAAAGATAACCCTCAAGAGCATAATAAACATCAGAATTATTATTTGCTTTAATAAGGTCGGAAGTAATTTCGGTGGTATTTATTGCCTCGAAGAAATCTTCCCTTGTGCAAACGCCTTTCTTTTCAAGAAGGGTTGCTATACCAGGTACTACGACATTTTCTCCGTTAACGTTTTTGGTATAGTCATTGATGCCTGTACCCTCGGGTATGGTAACGGTTACGGTTTTTGCCTTCTCGCCTTCATACATAAGTTTATCGGCAATAGCGGAATAGCCGATATTGTTTTTGAACTTATATACGCCGTATTTATACATTCCGTCATATCCCTTTATCTTGGAATAAACGCGGAACGCTAGAGGACAGTTTATTGCTCCCGATTCTTTAAGTTCATTAACTATTGCGGTAGTGGACGAGCCCTTTTCTACCTCAAGTTCGATATTTTTACCCTTGCCTATACCAATGCCCAAAAAGTCACATCCGACAAATGCAAGTAGGCCTATTCCTATAACCAAAACGGCGATAACGCCAATTATAAGCGGTTTCTTAAATTTCTTCATAATCTCACTCCGAATATCTCATAGAAGCGGAAATTTCTTTCGAAACTTTGCCGTTTCCCTTTATATAATCAAGAATCATAAAGCCAAAATCGTAGGCGGCACCCGCTCCGCAAGAGGTGATGATATTTTCGTCTATAACCACCTTGTCAGTGAGCACTGTAGCGCCTATTAATTCCATTTCAAAGCCCTTAAAACAGGTGGCTTTTTTGCCCTTTAAAAGTCCCTTATGGCCTAAAACCGAAGGTGCAGCGCATATGGCAGCTATAAGCAGATTTTCCTTTTCTGCATATTCTAAATACTTTTGAACGATGGGGCTATTTTCGAGGTTTAAAGTGCCCGGCATACCTCCTGGGAGGATGATGCCTTCAAGGTTTTTAGTAGTAATTTCATCTGCCGAAAGGTCGCAGGTTATCTCTATTTTATGAGCGCCCAAAACCTTTTTATCTGCAGTAATGCTAACGGTTTTGATATCCACTCCGCCGCGGCGAAGGATATCTATGGGGGCTATGGCTTCCATCTCTTCAAAACCATCGGCTAAAAAGATATAAATCATTTAAGCACCTCTTCTAAAATATCGGCGGCGATATCCGCGATACTTCTTGGCTCACCGTTTTCTGAACAAGGTATGGTTGTCCATCCCGAATAATCGGCGGTGAATTTCGCGGCCTTGCGGCAATTATTAAGATATTCTATATCGCTTTCGTGGATATCTTTTTTCTCTTCATCGCCCTCATATCTATTGGATAGAAGTTTTTGGGAAACCTCTACGGGCATATCAAGGAAAATTACTTTATCGGGTTTTGGAATCCCGATTTTATTATATTCAAAATCATAGAGCCAATTAAGAAAATCTTCCCACTGTTCACGGGGTAATTTTGAGGTTTGATGAATGGCGTTAGAAGTGGTATATCTGCCCGAAACCACCGTTCCGCCCGACTCATAAAATTCACCCCACACTTCTTTATAAGAAGCATAGCGGTCAACGGAATAGAAAACCGAGGCGGCATAAGCATTAACATCGCCCGGTTTATCTCCGAATCTGCCCGCAAGATACATCTTTACAAGGGCGCTCGAATCACTACTGTAATCAGGGAAAGATACGCTTTTACAATCAATATTTTTTTCTTTAAGCGCTTTCGGAAGAAGTTCAAGTTGAGTAGATTTTCCGCATCCGTCAAGCCCTTCAATAACTATCAGTTTACCCATTATTTTTAAGTTCCTCATATATTTCCTTCATTTCTTTTGCTCGTCCGCAGGACATTTTGCCTTCGGGGCAAGGACCTGCAACACAAGGGGGGCCCGCCTTTTTAAAGAGTTCGGGGGCTACGCCGTTTACAAGCGCTAACATCTGGTCGGCCACATCGCGAATTTCCCACTGTGCGCGGGTGCAACAACGATGGCGGAAGAAGTTAAGCAGTGAACGGGTATTCATAGTAACCACCATTTTGGTTTCGCAGGCATTGGGAAGAACAAATCTTGCATCCTCGATGGCTTTTTTCTGCGCCATACGGGCGGCGGTTTTTTCATCCTTACCTTCCGCTAAAAACATCTCTTTATGCTTGGCGGTTAATATATCGGTTATTTTATCATATGCCTCTTGCGCCGCTTTCATAGATTCCTCATAAAGTTTAAGAGTTTCTTCATCGGCGGCAACTTCGGGGGGAGTAACAAATTCAAAAGATCCCTCTTTAACATATCTTTGACTCTTTACGGAATAAGAAGCAATTCTATGCCTTGTAATCTGGGCCAAAAAGGAACGGGAAACGCCCTCAATTCCAAATGTGAAAGAAGCGTGTTCCGTGGGGCTTTCGTGACCAAGGTCAGAAAGCATTTCCACAAAATCTGCGGCTTTTTCATCCGTAAGACCTGTGAGCAGTTCATCTATACCAGCAGAACTATAACAAAGTTTTGCGGCGGCTGCAACGGTTTTCGCGGGAAACGGAGTATGGGCAATTAGTGTTACCTTTGGCATATTTAAACATCTCCTCTTAGTTTAAACATTATAATACATTTTAATTGTAACATATAATTACCACTATATCAATTTATTTTTTTGTAAAATGCTAATAAAAGTATAAAATAGTTTTCTTTAAATATTATATAATATTTTTTAATAAAAGGGCTTTTTTTGATTTAAAAAATATGATATAATATTCATAAT
>JAFSAK010000095.1 GCA_017441045.1 Clostridia bacterium | reverse complement strand
TTTCTTTACCGTTAGGGATGTGGCAAATGCTTATGGCTATGAGCCCATCCGTTACCTTATGATTTCTTCTCAGTATAGAGGCCCTATAAACTATTCTGTAGATATTTTAGAGCAGGGTAAAAATGCGTTAGAGCGCCTTTATACCTGCCGCGATAATATTGATTTCGCCCTTAAAAATGCAAAGGAGGGCGGAAGTGTTCCCGAATTCATTGAAAGCCGCAAAAACGAATTTATTTGCGCTATGGATGATGACCTTAATACCGCCGATGCCTTGGCGGCTGTCTTCGGTCTTGTAAGGGATATAAATACCGCTATCGCAGAAGGCGTAGGAAAAGATACCCTTACTGCCTTTGCAGAAATTTTTGATGAACTTACGGGCGTTTTAGGTCTTGTTTATAACCGCAAGACCGATGATCTTGACAGTGAAATCGAAGCCCTTATTGAAAAGCGTACCGAAGCGCGTAAAATGAAGGACTTTAAAACTGCAGATGAAATCCGCGATAAACTTAAAGAAATGGGCATAATTCTTGAAGATACACCTCAGGGAGTAAAATGGACGAGAGCGTAAAACTATCTCCCATAGGAGAAGGTTTAGAGATATTTGTCTCCCGTCATCATACCTTCGGTACCGACGCGGTGTTGCTTTCCCATTTTGCAAAAGCCACCAAAAAGGATAAACTTGTAGACCTAGGAACAGGGTGCGGCATAATTCCTTTTTTGATGCTGCGGGACGGCGGTTTGCAAAGAGCAATAGGCGTGGATATTTCGGGAGAAGCAATAGAGCTGGCCCTTAAAACAAAGGAAAAATACGGGCTTGATAAATTCACCGCTGTTCTTAGTGACCTAAAGGAACTAAAGGGCAGGGTGGATTTCGGCTGTCATACCCTTATTACCTGTAACCCCCCTTATAAAGCATCGGGGGCAGGAATTAAAAACCCCGATAGCGTGCTTTCTGTAGCCCGTCACGAAATTGCCTGCAATCTCGAGGATATTGTTGCAGTTTCGGCAAAACTTTTGCAAACTTCGGGCCGACTTTGTATGTGTCACCGCCCCGAACGGTTGGCAGAACTTATGGCGCTTATGAGGGAATATAAAATTGAGCCCAAACGTCTTCGCCTTGTCTGTCAAAGAAAAGGGGAGGAGCCATGGCTTGTGCTGGTGGAAGGGACAAGGTGTGGCAAAACGGGACTTCGTATTGAGCCCGATCTATATATAGAAGAAAACGGGGAACTTTCCCTCGAAATGATAGAGATTTACGGTCCGTATAAGGAGGCGTATCTTTAATAATGAGTGGTAAATTGTATGTTGTGGGTACGCCCATAGGTAATTTAGAGGATTTTTCGCCCCGAGGTATCAGAATCCTTTCCGAAGCGGATTTTATTGCCGCCGAGGATACAAGGGTAACCCTTAAACTTTTAAATCATTTTAATATCAAAAAGGAACTTGTTTCCTATTTTGAGCATAATAAAAACGAGAAGGGCGAGGAGATACTTGCCCGTATCAGCAAGGGCGAAGTTTGCGCATTGGTCACCGATGCGGGTATGCCCGCTGTTTCCGACCCCGGCGAAGATCTGGTGAGAGAAGTCCACGAATCAGGAATAGCGGTTGAATCGGTGCCCGGTCCTACCGCTTTTGCTACGGCGCTTGCAATATCGGGTATGCCTTCAAAAAGATTTTGTTTCGAGGGATTTTTATCGGTTAATAAGGGCGAGCGCAAAGAACATCTCGATTCCCTTAAAAACGAAACCAGAACCATTATTTTCTACGAAGCGCCTCATAAACTTATATCAACCCTTTCCGACCTTTTGAGCGCTTTCGGTAATCGCAAAATTGCGGTTGTAAAAGAGATAACCAAAATTCACGAGAATGTTTTAAGAACGGATTTATGGTCGGCTCTTAAGTTTTTCAACAGCAATTCCCCTAAGGGTGAATATGTGCTTATAATCGAAGGGGCGAAAGCCGCCGAAACAAAAGTATATACCATCGATGAAGCATTAAATATTGCCAAAGGCCTTATGAATAAGGGGCTTTCCGCCTCGGAAGCCGCCAAAGAAGCCGCCGGTGTAACGGGAATAAAAAAGGGCGATATTTATAAGGCGATGGTGGAGAGTTTAAGATGAAACTTTCCGAAACAAATGTAATCAAGAGCCAAAATCTTCATTTTATGAGATTTATTGCCTCTGTTATGGTTATTTATTCTCATTCTTATGTTCTTTCGGGAACGGCACCCAATACGGATTTTTTGTATAGATACTCTAAAGGCGCCACATCTATAGGCGGAATCTGCGTTGCTCTTTTTTTTCTTTGTAGCGGATATTTGATTTCCAAAAGCGTTGTGAAGGCAGATAAATTTATTCCATATATAAAAGCGCGGCTTATTAGATTGCTGCCGCCCTTGGCTTTTTTGGTTGTTGTTACGGTGATTTTGGGCGCTTTTATCACAAACCTCACCTTTAGGCAGTATTTTTCATCTTTCGCAACGTATAAATACCTGCTTAACGGATTGTTGTTGCCCGTTCATAATCTGCCGGGAGTATTTGAGCAAAATATATCGAGTTCCGATGTAAACGGCTCTCTTTGGACCTTGCCCGTAGAGTTTGCCTGCTATATCGCGTGTTTCATATTTTATAAATTAAAATTACTTCATAAAAAAAGATTTTTATATACCCTGCCCATAGTTTTAGCGGCTATAATTTTGGAACCCCGTTTGCCGCAGATTTTAATTTTTATGGTCAAGCCCTGCGTTTGTTTTTACGCGGGAATGTTATATTATGTTTACCGTGAACACATTGTATTAAGCATTAAAGTTTTACCCGTTGCAGTTATAATGTTAATTGGCGGACTTTCTGTGCCGTGGTTAATAACCCCTTTATATGCTATCGTATGGTCGTATATACTTTTTACCGTTTGGTTTTCAATAAAACAATGCCCGTCATTTTTAGGAAAGACGGGGGATTATTCCTACGGTATTTATCTATGGGGATTTTTAGTTCAACAATTGTTAGTTTTCGCGTGGGGAGGCGTAATGCCGAGATTTGTAAACTTCGTTCTTGCTGTGGCAATATCTACGGTATTGGCTATTTTCACATTTCTCATAACAGAAAGGCCGTTTATTCGCAAAAAGGCGCATTAAAGGAGACAGAATATGAAGGATAATGAAAAGTATTTCAACTTTGAATTTGAGGATGATTTCGAAGATATTTCTTCCAAAAGCGAAAAGGAGGAAATGAAATTCGAAGATATCGTTTCCGATACTTCACTTGAAAACGGAGAATTCATAACTTTAGATGATATGACATCGGGGGATTTTATGAAGAAAAAAAGAGGACTTGCCAAGTTTTTCAAAAAGATTAAAAAATGGTGGAAAAAACTCAAAAAGGGGCAGAAAGCCGCCGTTATTTCGGTAACTGCAGCGGTTTTGGTGGTGGCTTTAATATTCACAGTACCCCATTTGATATATAATTACAGATATCTTACGGGTAACTACGAAGACCTTGGTATTACCGATATTATCGATGAAGAAGTTGTAAACGTGGCGCTTTTCGGCATAGATGCGCGAAACACCAAATCCTTCAAGGGCCTTTCGGATAGTATTATGATTTTAAGTATCAATACCGAAACCAAAAAGGTTAAGATAATTTCTGTAATGCGTGATAGTTTGGTGCCCATAAACTATAAGGGAAAGACCACCTACGGCAAGATTACTACCGCATATTCAAAGGGCGGTCCCGAACTTGCCATAAAAACCCTTAACCAGAATTTCAATCTCGATATCAAAGAATATGCCACCGTTAATTTCTACGGTATGGCGGATATTATTGATGCGGTAGGCGGTATTGACGTGACCTTGACCGAGAGAGAGGTAACCGCCCGAGGAAATGTTCATGGCATCAACGATATGATACAAGAACTTTGCTTGTATCTCGGCTATAATCCCGAAAAATATTATGTTAAAAAGTGGGGAAATCAGCATCTCAACGGCGTTCAAGCAGTGGCATATGCCCGTATCCGCCACGTTGCAAATACATGGGGCACCACCAATGACTATGGCAGAACAGACCGCCAGCGTTATGTTATGGAGCAACTTTTCAATAAAGCAACGCAGATGAAAAAATCCCAATATACAAAGATGATTAAGGCGCTTATTCCTTGCACCGAAACATCTCTTTCTATGTCCGAAATATTTAGTTTAGCCGTTGATGTTCTTCTGAAAGAGCCATCATTTGAGCAGACAAGGGTTCCTCAGCCCGAATTTGCAATGCCTTCTCCATCGGGAAATTTCGGCTCGGTGGTTTACTATGACCTCGACTATGCGGGTGAGGTTATTCACGGCGTAATATATGATGATATGACCATCGAAGAGTATGTTGCAGCAAATAAAATCGAGAAAAATGATTGGTATAGAAAGGTTGCGGGTAATTATACCGTTGCGGGCTCATCGGGTACTGTCAGTACGGCTCCCAATACGGATAATACCGTTTCTGAAGATACACCTATTAATATAACTCCCGATGATGAAACTTCATCAACAGATAGTACCGTAAGCGAGGATGTTTCATCGAAAACCGATAGCGATAAAGATACCTCTTCGGAAGATGGGGAAACCACTTCCGATAATACCGAGAGCGGTGACGGTGAAAATTCGGATAACACCGATAACACCGTAAATGAGGAGCGGTCGGGCGGAGAAAACAATGAGTAATTGTTGCGAAAACTGTTCAAATTATTTATATGATGATGAGAGCGAGTGATATATCTGCAATATGCCTCTCGATGAGGATGAAATGGCGAGATTTATTTCTTCCTCGGTGGGAAAAGGTGGATATACCTGCCCATATTTCGATTTTTATGATGAGTATAAAATCGTGAGAAAACAAAACTGAAAGGCGGATAATAAGGTTGCTGTATTTTTATATTGTCGGCTCTGCGGTAATAACCCTTTTTTCAGGGGTAACCACCGCCCCCGGCTCCCTTTACAAAACGCCCCTTACTTTAATTGGCTGTTTTATAGGTTTTTTAGCGCTTCACGCCATAGTATTTTTCGCTTCAACCTATATTTGCAAAAATGGCTCCAAGTTTTATAGATGGGTTATAAATGTAACTCTGCCCTTGATTATAAAACTTTTAAGGGTGGAAGTTCATATAAGCGGCGCGGAAAAGTTGCCGAAAGGCGAACGCTTTTTGATTGTTTGCAATCATATCCATAATATCGACCCCGCTATTATTATGTATGCCCTTCCCGATGCCGAGCTTTGCTTTATAGGTAAAAAAGAGATTGAAGAACTTATGCCCTTTGTCTTTAAGGTATTTACTAATCTCGGCGGAATTCCCATTGATAGAGAAAATAACCGCGAAGGCGCAAAGGCCATAATTAAGGCCTGTAATCTGATTAAAAACGATAAGGCCTCGGTGGGCATTTTCCCCGAAGGTTATACGAGTTTGGATGGGAATTTGCAGTCCATCCGTAACGGCGCCTTGAAAATTGCCACCAAAACGGGAAGCAAAATCGTTGTTTGCACCCTTCAGGGTACAAAAGAAGCCATAGATAGAATATTTATCCATAGAAACCACATATACTTTGATATATTAGAGGTAATTGATACTGTGGATAATACCCATACAAACGAACTTGGTGAGCGCGTTCATTCCCTTATGGCTGAAAACATAGATAAGCGCAGAAATGAGGCAAATAATGTTTAAAGAAATTTCGGTAAAAGATATAAAAGATAATCTTGTCGGCGCTATAGCGGATGAATGGATGCTCATTTCCGCGGGAAATACGGAAAGTCATAATATGATGACTGCTTCCTGGGGCTTTATGGGCGAAATCTGGGGCGCGGATTCGGTGGTTATTGCCGTTCGTCCTCAAAGATATACAATGGAATTTCTCAATGAAAACGATACCTTTGCTTTGAGTTTTTATGGCGATAATAAGCAAATTCATAAGGTTTGCGGCAGTAAATCAGGCAGAGATGTTAATAAAACCGAAAAAACGGGGCTTACCCCCGTTTTCGATGAAGGCACCGTCTATTTTAAGGAGGCAGAAAAGGTAATAATCTGCAAAAAGCAGTATGTTTCCCGCCTCGACCCCGAAAAGTTTATAGATAAAGAGCCGCTTAAATGGTACCCCACAGAAGATTATCATTATATGATTATCGGTAAAATTATTAAGGTTTTAGAAAAATAAAAAATCCCGACTTTCAAAGTCGGGATTTTAATTTTATAATACCCTTTTGCCCTTAACGAATACGGCCTTTGGATTTAAATCCTTATCGGCTACGAACATACTCGCGTGTTTGCCTATATCAATGCTTCCTAAAATATTATCAACCTTAAGGGTTTTGGCGGGATTTAAGGATGCCATCTTAACGGCGTCTTCAAGAGGAATATCGATTTTAAGAGCGTTTTTAACACTTGTCAGCACCGTAGTGGCACTGCCGTTAATTGTTCCGTCTTCGCAATAGGAAAGCACACCCTTAACATAACTCTTAACTTCGTCGATAATATATTCGCCTTCGGGAAGACCTGCAATAAGGGATGAGTCACTAACAAAATTAACATGGTCGGCGCCCTTTGTCTTATAAATAAGTTTTACAATGGCGGGGGCTACGTGACCAAAGTCACCCATAACTTCGCAGTTTACGCGGTCATCGGTAAGAACCGCGCCTAAAATTCCGGGGTTACGGTGGTTAAGCGGTATCATAGCGTTAAAGGTATGGGTAGAAGCGGTAGCGCCCGCATTAATGGCGGCGGTAGCTGTATCATAATCTGCACCGCTATGACCGATAGATACAGTAACACCACGGGAAACAGCATATTTAATGGTTTCAAAATCCTTATCAATTTCGGGCGCAATTGTCAGTAGTTTAACGGTGCCTTCGCCTCTATCTATATGTTGCTTGAGTTTTTCGGGTGTGGGGATTTGCAGATTTTCGGGAATATGTGCACCCTTATATTCGTGACTTAAATATGGGCCTTCAAGGTGTATTCCTAAAATTTCAGAGCCGCTGTGTTCTTTTTGTGCCGCATATTTTACCGCATCAATGGCGCGAAGCATCAATTCATCAGAATAGGATGAAAGGGTAGGGGTAATAGCGGTAACGCCTTGACTTGCTTCATATTCGGCAAGGCGAATAATCTCATCGACATCGCCGTTATAAACCGTGCAGTTATTAGCCCCGTGAAAATGCTCATCGATAAGACCGGGAAGAAGATAATTGCCCTCAAGATCGAAGATTTCATCGCCCGAGAGATTCTCGCCGATTTCCTTTATAATGCCATCTTCTGTTTTAACATCAATTTTACGGAAAACAAAATCCCCGCAAAGAACATTACCATTTTTAAGAATCATTGTATCGCCTCCGATAATTACTATAAACATTATAACACCAATGGCGTGCAGAATCAATAATTAAACGATAAAAGAGCACCGCAAAAGCGATGCTCTTTGTCAGTTGGGAACAATTTAGATTATATTAACTCACACAATTGAATTGGTGTCTCATATTCATAATAATACCACTGTCAGCGTCAAAATAAATATATAAATTCATATATTTTATGGTATCATTAAAGTTATATGGGAAAGATACCATAGTGTACATTTGCCTATAATTTTCGTTACTCTGTGTTTCTCTTTCTGATGATATTTTAACGTTTTCAATCGATGCTAATTTGTTTTTAGCTTCAATATAATTATCTCCGACGCATATACCTTTTGGATATTTAAATAAAAACTGACGTGCATCTATTCCAGAAGGGAGATAAAAACTATGAAACTCTAATTTAATGGGTGTTATCTTATATAAAAAAGTT
>JAFSAK010000094.1 GCA_017441045.1 Clostridia bacterium | reverse complement strand
TGGCTTAACCGAACCGATTATATAGATATAGAAGGTAAAGGACAGTTTGAATTTTTAATAAACGAAAAACCGTTTTTTGCCATGGGTACCAACTGGGTGCCCCTTGATGCCTTCCATTCCCGCGATAAAGAGCGTCTGCCGAAAGCTCTCGAACTTCTCGGCGAAAGCGGCAGCAATATAGTTCGCTGTTGGGGCGGAAATGTTTATGAAAACGATGAATTCTATGACTATTGTGATGAAAACGGTATCGTAGTATGGCAGGATTTTGCTATGGGTTGCTCGGTTTATCCCCAGAACGAAGGATTTTTCGGGGAAATGAGAAAAGAAGTGACAAAGGTGGTAAAACGCCTTCGTCAGCACCCGTCAATTATTATGTGGGCGGGAGATAATGAGGTTGATGCCGCCGTTATGCAGCACTTCCACGACCCTAATAAAAATAAAATAACAAGACAGGTTATTCCCGAGGTTTTAGAGGAACTTGACCCGTGCCGACTCTACTTGCCCTCATCCCCTTACTGTTCGCAAAAGTGCTTTGATGATAATATGAAGCACCGACTTCCCGAAGATCACCTTTGGGGACCGAGAAGGTACTATAAAGAAGATTTCTTTAAAAACAGCATTGCTTGTTTTGCCAGTGAAACGGGTTACCACGGAAGCGTTTCTCCCGAAAGCGTTAAGAAATTTTTGACGGGTGAAAACGTATGGCCCTTTAAGGATATGGTGAAAACTCTATCTTCTGCCCCGAACAAGCATCAGGTGGATTATAATAAAGCTTGGCAGTTACACGCTTCCTGCACCAATATAAAAGTCGGCGCTGCTTTTTCCTATAGAATTCCTCTTATGGCTGTGCAGATTAATAATGTATTTGGGGATTCGGTTCCCGATAATTTAGAAGATTTTTGCCTGGCTTCTCAAATTTCACAGTCGGAAGCATTCAAATATTTTATAGAGATTTTCCGCGCCAACAAGCCCTATAGAACAGGTATTATCTGGTGGAACCTTCTTGACGGTTGGCCACAGTTCTCTGATGCGGTGGTGGATTATTATCATACTAAAAAGATGGCTTACTTCACCATTTGCCGCATCCAAAAGCCCATTATGCTTATGTTCCGCGACCCCAGTAAAACCGCAGGAAAACTTGAACTTATCGGCGCTAACGAAACACAGAGAGATGCAACCGTTTCTTATAAGGTTACCGATATTGAAACGGGCGCAATTCTGCTTTCGGGCGAGGGACAAATTCCCGCTCTTTCAAATCATAAGTTATACGAACTTCCCGAAATCAAAAAGCAGGGACTATTGGTTATAGAGTTTACCGTAAACGGCGAAACCTATAAAAATCATTATCTGACGGGCGAACCCAATTATGATTATAAACAGGTAGTCGAGTGGTTTAAGAAGGCAGAACTTCTGGAAATTGAAGGATTTTAATTAAGAGTTATAAGTTAATAGTTATGAGCGGCTGTGCCGCGTTATGATTTGCCCTATGGGCAAAGTTTCGGTGTCGGCGTTGCCGACGATATATATTGTTCTCTTTGCGAACACATAAACTATTTGTTTTGCGGATATCATAACATTTGGCGAAAGCCAAATTCATAACTTATAGTTTATAACTAAATCACGGGTGGCAGAAGCCACCCGTGATTTGTTATATCGTTTCAATTTTTATAAGATTTGTGTTGCCGGTTATTCCGTCGGTGGTGCCGCCCGTAATAACGATTTTATCGCCCTTATTGAGTCCGAGGCGTTCTTTTGCAACATTTTCGGCTGTGTAGAAAAGCACATCGGTTGATTTATAAATTTCGCTCATAACGGGGGTAACGCCCCAGGAAAGCGAGAGTTTTCTCCAGGTTCTTTCGTGAACGGTGAGACCGATGATATCAACGGGAGAGCGGAAACGGGAAACCATTCGCGCTGTAATTCCCGAAAGGGAACAAACTACGATGGCTTTGGCCTTAATATCTATAGACATCGCGCAGGCAGAATGAGAAAGGGCATCGGCAACGTTTTTAATTTCAAAATCCGTGGAATAAAATCGTTTTTTATAGTTGATGTTTTCCTCGGTCTGCTCCGCAATTTTGGACATAGTTTCCACCGTGAGCACGGGATATTTTCCCGCGGCGGTTTCGCCCGAAAGCATAATGGCGCTTGTGCCGTCGTAAACCGCATTGGCAACGTCGCTGATTTCGGCTCTGGTGGGGCGAGGATTATGAATCATAGATTCAAGCATCTCGGTGGCAGTTATTATGCGCTTACCGAGAAGGCGGCACTTGGTGATAAGTTTTTTCTGAATGGTGGGCAATTCCTCAAAGGGAATTTCAACGCCCATATCTCCGCGAGCCACCATAATCCCATCGCAAGCGGTACAAATTTCTTCGATGTTATCAACGCCCGAACGGTTTTCAATTTTAGCGATTAAATCAATATATATATCGGTGTTTTGCTTTATGAATTCCTTGATATCGAGAAGGTCTTGCTTTGAAGATACGAAGGAACAGGCAATAAATTCCACTTCTTCCTTGATGCCTATTAAAATATCTTCCTTATCTTGCTCACTTAAATATTTCTGCTTAAGCACTTTGCCGGGGAAACTCATACTCTTGCGGTTACCGAGTTCGCCGCCCGAAATTATATCGCAGATAATGTCTTCATCCTTGATTTCCCGAACTTTAAAAATTAAAAGTCCGTTATTTAAAAGGATGGTATCGCCTGCTGTGAGTTCGGTGGCAAGATTTTTATATGAAACCGAAACCGCATTTTCATCGCCTTCAATTTCGCGGGCGGTGAAGGTGAAGGTATCCCCGTCATTTAAAAATACTTTTCCATCTTTAAATGTTTTGATGCGATATTCGGGGCCCTTGGTATCAAGCATTATGGCAATGGGTGCGTTTAGCTCCTCGCGAACGCTTTTGATAAGAGCGATGGTTTCCATTAAACTGTTTTTGTCCCCGTGGGAACAGTTAATACGGGCTACATTCATACCCGCCAAATACATTTGCTTTAAGGTTTCACGGTTATTACAAGCGGGACCGATTGTGCAAACAATTTTAGTTTTTCTCATATTTTATAACCTCTTTAAAAAAGGCAAGACCTTTTGGCCTTGCCCTTAATATTTTTATCCTTAAAAAGAAATTTATTCCTCGGTTTCTATATTTAAAATCTCTTCGATACGGGCGTTTGTAGGCGGTTTGGGGGTTGAGAAAGCAATCTGGGTTTCGGTGGGGCCAAAGGTATTAAGTTCGCCGATAAAGGTATCCAGTGCCTCGGTGCTTTCAAAAGCCACCTTTATGAGTTGAGAATATCTGCCCGTAACACAATTGCATTCGATTACATTGGGATGAGAGCAGATAAAGGGGTAGAAGGTGGGTTTGCTTTTGGGGTCTAAATCAAGGTTAATGAAAGCGGTTATGGGAAGACCTAACTTTTTTAAATCCAGTTTCGCTTCATAAGAAGAAATGATGCCCTCTTTTTCGAGGCGTTCAATTCTCGCGGCAGTGGCGGGCGAAGAAAGATAAACCTCTTTGGCAAGTTCTTTAAGAGGGGTTCTGGCGTTCTTTTCAAGAAGGGTTATAAGTTTAAGGTCGATAGCGTCCATAAGCACACCGTCTTTCCGTTCTTTCGTTATCCATATAATAAACCAATATACTGTTAAAGTCAAGAAAACAAAAAATATATTTAACCTCATTATCATAAAAAGTTGACAGAGCCGAAAGGAATATGATATTATATAAAAAACGCGAGTTCTAAAGGGGGTAGAGTTATGGAAGAGCGCTTTAAAGTGTGTTGCTTCACGGGATACCGCCCCTCAAAATTCCCATTTTCTTTAAATAAAAGCAATGAGGAATATATAAAATTCGAAAACGAACTTACCGTAACTCTTTTATCCCTTTTTGATGATGAGTGTTATACCTTTTATACGGGCGGCGCTATGGGATTTGATATTATAGCTGCTGAAGCGGTTTTAGATTTAAAAAAGGCCTGTCCACATCCCGTAAAACTCATCTGCGCAGTACCCTTTAAAAACCAATCCGATACATATACAGATGTCTGGAAATCGCGCTACGAAGCGGTTTTATCTACCGCAGATGAGGTTGTTTTTACCTCGGAAGATTATCATAGAGGTTGCTATAGCATTCGCAATAGATATATGGTGGATAATAGTGACTATGTCCTCACTTGGTTTGATGGAGCTGGAGGCGGCACGAAAAACACCATAAATTATGCTTTAAAAAAAGGCAAAACAGTAGTTAATATCTGCAAAGATTATAAATTCGGTCAAGAGGATTTTTTTGAAGGGATTTTTTAGCCAATAAAAACTTTTAAAAATTTACAAATTTCGATAAAATATAAAAATCTACTTGTGGTAGAGAAGAAAAACGGAGAAAATATGAATATAACCGAAGAAAAATTAAAAGAAAATTTTTCCCATAATCTTGCTTGTTATAGGCGCAGAGCGGGACTTACCCAATTAGAGTTGGCAGAGAAACTTAATTATTCGGATAAATCGGTTTCCAAGTGGGAAAGAGGCGAAGGGCTCCCTGATTTATTGGTGGTTGCCACCATTGCCGAACTTTTCGGTATGACCATTGATGATATGATAGGCGACAAAGAGGTCAAAAAACCTCTTTTGCACCGTAATAAGATAATTATAACCATTCTTTCCGTAGGGTTAGTACTGTTACTTGCGGCGGTTCTCTTTTTTGTTTTCGAATTAACCCTGAAATCCTACCCCACTTGGCATATGTTTGTTTATGCATTGTCTGCGGCATCCATCGTTAATTTGGTTTTAGGTTGCTGTTGGTGGAGCAAACTTTATCAATTTATTTCGGTATCTTTGCTTATCTGGATAATACCCGCATCGGTATTTGTGATTGTAAGCACGTTTTATATGTTGCCGAAACTCAACCTTATATTTATTATAAGCGGAGTTTTGCAGATAATGACTATACTTTGGTTTTTAATGAAGAAATAAAAATTAACACCGAGAAAACTTTCAAATTTTCTCGGTGTTTTCATATTTGTAGATTTTAAATCGCTATTTATTAAATTTATCGGCGTAATTTTCTATGGCGGATTGGATTATCTTAAGGGACTCCTCGCGGTCGGCCACTTCATCAACCGCCGTAGCTTTATTTTCGAGGGTTTTATAAACTTCGAAGAAATGGCGCATTTCGTTAAATATATGGGTTGGCAGTTCGCCGATGGATTTATAGTTATTATAGGTGGGGTCGTTAAAGGGAATTGCGATTATCTTTTCATCGGACCTGCCATTATCTATCATTTTAATTAAGCCTATGGGGTATGCCCGTACAAGTGTTAATGGCTCTAAAACCTCGGAGCAAAGGAGCAAAACATCCAACGGGTCGTTATCATCGCCGTATGTGCGGGGAATAAAACCGTAGTTGGCGGGATAGTGGGTTGAAGTGTGAAGAATACGGTCGAGAATTATAAATCCCGTTTCCTTATCAAGTTCATACTTCTTTTTGCTTCCCTTCGGAATCTCAATAACGCATATAAAATCCTCGGGTGTTATTCTACGGGGGTCAATATCATGCCATATATTTGCCATAATTATTCCTTCTTTCGTTTATGCTTTAGAACTTACAAAAATATATGCAAATTCGGTTTCTATACAATCCAATGATACTAAATTGGATTTTTTTATATATGTCTGTATGTCGTTTGGATTATCGGGATAAATCTCAAGTTTTCTATTATCGTACTCTATATACTTGTTTTGATTTTTATCAATTGATATTATAAAGCGTCCGTTAAAGTTTAAAAGGTGTGATATTTTATTTATGCACTCTAGTTTTTCTTTTATATGCATAAAGGTTAAAGATGAATATATAATATCAAATTTACAACTGAATGAATGTGTAATAAAATCATCACAAATTAGTTCAACATTTTGATATTTTGATAAGTTTTGGCTTGCTCTATCAATCGTTTTTGGTGATATATCAATGCCGGTGAATTTTTTGCAAAACGGAATGGTTTTTAACGCCAGGCGGCCGGTGCCGACACCGATTTCTAAAACTGTCTTTTCTTTGTCGAGCCGCAAAGCGTCTATAAAATCTGTACCGTCCCACTTATCCATATATTCTTTTAATGGTTGAGGGTCATATACAGGGTCGTTGTTTTCATTTACCAATTTATCGTAATGTTCGATTATATCCATAAAATATTCTCTTTCTTAAACGGTAACCATTGGTTGCCTCCCTCATCAGAGGTAAGCAACATAGAAAGTCAGTTATTAATTATATCAATATTATCATATTTTTGTCTGGTTTTCAATAAAAAAGCCACCGAAATCGGTGGCTTTTGATTATTCAAGTATATAGATATCAACGTTTCTTCTTCCAAAGGCACTGGTTTGGGATGATGAACTCATAAATAGGTCTACATTTGTAGGTCTTGATTTAATGAATCCGCCCGTATCTGCCGCGATGGCATATCCGTAAACATATTTTCCGTCACTTGAAACGATATACATTTTTGTGCCGTAAGGAATGATATCGGGGTTAACCGCAATACGACCGGGGCAGGTAGGAACACCTGTTGAGCAGATAGCATCCCTTGAATACGCAGTTGCCTGAACGGTTTTCATTGCCTTATAACTTACGGGGCGACCGTTTTTATCAAGGTCAATGGGTTTTGCGGGTTTAAGTACCGATATGGCCTTAACATCATTGCTTGTCATAACCGCTTGTTTTCTTGTGCCGATGATTTTCTGGGTGTTTTTAACCTTGGAAAGCACGGTCACTTTATTAACTACGGTTTCAACGGTAACGCCGTTTACTACCTTTGCGGTATATTCAATAAGTTCTTCACCGTCGCTGCCCTGATTAACGGTGGTTGTTCCCTCGGCTTTTTCCCTCGAATAGATAACCTCGGTTTTGCAGGGAACGGTTTTGGTATAACTTCCTGAAACGTATTCAATATCGGCAAAGTCGATATAAGCGGTTTCGGTGAGAAGTGTATCGGCAGAGGGCTCTACCATATCATCTTCATCAACACTTAAGCCCATTTCGGTTAGAATTTCTTGAACGGTGGACTTAACCGCAGCGATTTCGGTTGTTTTTTCACCAACGGTTACGAAAACGGGGAAGGTATACGCGATTTCAACATCGGTTACATTTCCGTTAACGCAGGTGGTCATAACACGAAAGTTATTTGATTTTAAATCAACAAGTTTTAGCGCCGAATTAATATCCCCTGCAAGAGAGCGGATAGTAAAGGTGCTGCTGCCATCGGTTATATTAAATGTACGGACACTAAAGCCCAGCATAACCGATGAAATAATACAGGCGATACAAAGTACGGCTATTAAGGGGGTGCGGCTAAAGACAACACTTTTCAGTTTGCCTAAAGCGGCCTTTATAACTGTAAACATAATCTTCTCCTTTAAGAATAAAACGGAAAAATTAAATTCGATTTTATCCTGTTAGCTTTCGTTAAGATACAACTTTTTCAAAAGCGTTGTTATTATATGCGATTAAACTCACAATGTCAAGGCGAAAACGCGCTATAAATTTGTGCATTTTGCACAATAAATTACGAAAAATCAAAAAGTTACAACTTTGTAACTTTTAAAATTACGGAATTTCTGACATTTAATGTCAGAAAACTTGTGTAAAATGCCGATTTTAAGTAAACAGTGTGGATAAAGCGGCAAAAACGACCCCTTAAAAATAGAATAAAACCTATATATAGTATGCTCAACCGCTAAAAATTATACACAAAATACTTTACATTGAGGTATGGGTGTGTTAGAATAACTTTAGCAAAAGGTTCCTTTAAATTTGACACAGAGATGTCGGCAAGGGCTTATATATTATATGTATATATGAAAAGGGTATATACATATTATAAAGAGATGAACTTTGCCGCACATAAGTGCGGCTTATTTTTTAATCCGGTAAAGGTGGGTTTTAAATTGTCCGAACTCAAGGCAGTTTTAATGGATGAAGCGGCGGTTAGCCGTGCGCTTAAAAGAATATCCCATGAAATAGTTGAAAAGAATAACGGATGCGAAAATCTTTGCATTATAGGTATCAAGCGCAGAGGGGTACCTCTTGCAAAAATAATCGCGGAAAATATAAGCAAGATAGAGGGGGCTTCGGTGCCTACGGGGGTGCTGGATATTACCTTCTATCGAGATGACCTTGAAACAAAATCAGAGGAGCCCATAATAAAAGATTATCAGATAGGTTTCGATATATCGGGCAAAACCGTAGTGCTTGTTGATGATGTTTTATATACGGGCAGAACCGCCCGCGCGGCTTTAGATGCGGTTATGCGGCACGGCAGACCCGATGCGGTGCAACTTGCGGTACTTGTAGATAGAGGTCACCGCGAACTTCCCATAAGGGGAGATTATGTAGGCAAAAATATCCCTACTTCGAAAAGTGAACGGATAAATGTTAAAATTCCCCCAATTGATGATATAATTGCGGTGGAACTCACAACGGGTTAATACGGATTTAAAATCCGAATTGATATAAATTTTAAGTTAAATACGGAGGACAAAAAAATGAAAATGATTTACGGCGTGGAAGACAGACCTAAATTCGGTCAAGTAATTGTCTTCGCAATTCAGCAGTTACTCGCCATTATGGCGGCAACCCTCGTAGTACCGGTTATTATCGGTAACGGAATGAGCCCTGCGGCTGCCCTTTTCGGCGCGGGTGTAGGAACATTGGTTTATGCGCTATTCACCAAGTTCAGAAGCCCTGTGTTCCTTGGCTCTTCCTTCGCATTCCTCGGCTCTATGGCCGCGGCTTTTGCAGGCGGGGTATCGATGTCCCTTGGATATGTGGGTCTTATTTTAGGCGCTGTTTTTGCAGGTCTTGTTTATGTTGTTATCGCAATCATTGTTAAAATTGCAGGCGTTAATTGGATAAATAAACTTATGCCCGCAGTTGTTATTGGCCCCACAGTTGCCATAATCGGTCTTTCCCTTGCGGGAAATGCGGTGGGCGACCTTCAAAACGGCGGCGTTAAGGTAGAAGGCACATCGATTGCCAATCCTCTTATCTGCGTTCTTATAGGTATTATTACCCTTATCGTAGTAACCCTCTGCTCAACCTACGGCAAGAAAATGATGAAACTTATTCCCTTTATTCTCGGAATTCTTGCGGGTTATTTTGTTGCGGCAATATTCACCGTAATCGGAATACTTACCGATAATTCTGCCTTGATGGTTATTGACTTTTCACACTTTACCGCCCTTGTGGCAGATGGTATTACCCTTAAAACCTTCTTTGCCATTCCCGATTTCACCTTCTTAACAGCTGTAAAGGGAATCGGTGAATTAAGCGGCTCTTATATCGGAACTATCGCAGTAGCATATATTCCCGTTGCATTCGTTGTATTTGCAGAACATATTGCCGACCATAAAAATATTTCCTCTATCATCGAAAAAGACCTTCTCGAAGACCCCGGTCATCATAGAACACTCCTCGGTGATGGTGTCGGCTCTATGGTTGGCGCTTTCTTCGGCGGTTGCCCAAATACTACCTACGGCGAATCGGTTGCCTGCGTTGCCATCACCAGAAACGCTTCGGTTGTAACCATTATTACTGCCGCCATCGGCGCTATACTTGTTTCTCTTGTTAATCCCTTTGTTGCCTTCGTTAACTCGATTCCTTCCTGTGTAATGGGCGGCGTTTGTATGGCGCTTTACGGATTTATAGCAGTCAGCGGTCTTAAGATGGTACAAAAGGTAGATTTAAACCAAAACAAAAATCTTTTCGTTGCATCGGCAATTCTTATTGCAGGTATCGGCGGACTTACCCTTAATTTCGGCAAGGTAACCCTTACTTCCATTGCCTGTGCGCTTATCCTCGGTATTATAATTAATATTATCCTTTCAAAAGAAAAGGTTGAAGAATAACTTAAAAAACAAAAGTGGCTTGACCGTTGCGGTCAAGCCATTTTTTTATTTCTCTTTAGGAATTCTTCCGTAGGTTTCGGTTAAATCGTATATAATGCCCGCAAGCCAATCGTTTATACAAGCCCCGTCAATACGCCATTTCCAGTTATCGCCAAGGGTAGATGGAGTATTAATTCGGCCGCTTTCAGAGAGCCCTATAAAATCGGGCATCATAAGGATGGCCGTATCCGCTACAGACATCATCGCCGCCTTTATAAAGGCCCAGTTAAAACCGCTTTCGGCTTTGGCGCCCAGATATTTTTCTGCGAATGCCACATATTCGGGCGGCGCCGATTTTATCCAACCCATAATAGTATCGTTATCGTGGGTGCCGGTGTAAACAATGCAGTTTTTATTATAATTATGGGGAAGATAATCACTTTCTTCGCGGCTATCAAAGGCAAACTGCAGTACCTTCATACCTGGGAAACCGGAATCCTTAAGGAGTTTTTTGACCTGGGGTGTTAAAAATCCCAAATCTTCGGCTATAATGGGGAGACTTTCGCCGAATTCTTTTTTAAGGGCTCTGAAAAGTTTCATAGATGGACCCTTTTTCCAAACTCCGTCTTTAGCGGTTTCGGCTCCGAACTTTATGGCATAGTAGGATTCAAAACCTCTGAAATGGTCAATTCGGACAATATCGTAAATTTGGAAAGCGGATTTCATTCTGTTTATCCAAAAGGAATAGGGTTTATCCTCTTTGGCCATATAATTCCATCTGTAAAGAGGGCTTCCCCAGAGTTGCCCATCCTTCGAAAAAGCATCGGGCGGAGTTCCCGCAACGGATTTAGGATTAAGATTTTTATCAAGGTCGAAGCAATTGGTATTACTCCATACATCTGCGCTGTCGTGGGCAACATATATAGGCATATCGCCTATGATTTCGATGCCACTGCTATTGGCGTAGTTTTTAATTCGGAGCCATTGCTCGAAAAATTTAAACTGCACGAATTTATGAAAATTAATGCGGTCTTTATATTTGGACTCGGCTTCTTTTAATGCCGATTTTTTTCTGAACTTAAGGTCATCATCCCAGGTATACCAAGCCGTTCCGCCAAAGGCATCTTTAAGCGCCATAAAAAGAGCGTATTCGCGGAGCCAATAATCCTCTTTTTCGGCAAATTTTCTATATTCTTCGTTTTCTTTGAATCGGGAGAAAGCGATATATAAAATATCGAGACGATTTTCGTAAAGTTTGCCGTAATCAACGCTCAGAGGGTTATCTCCGAAATCTATATTTTCATATTCTTCTTTAAAAAGAAGCCCTTCTTCACACAAAGTATCAAGGTCTATAAAATAAGGGTTACCCGCCGAAGAAGAAAAGGATTGGTAGGGTGAGTCCCCATAATTTGTGGGGTTAAGGGGCAGTATCTGCCAATAACTTTGCCCTGCTTTTTTTAGAAAATCTATAAAATTTTCTGCCGCTTTTCCCAAAGTTCCTATCCCGTAATTTGAGGAAAGGGAAAAAACAGGCATTAAAATTCCGCTTTTACGCATAAAAAACTCCTTTAAGGAAAGTAAATAATATAGTAATTATAAGATTTAATCCCCTTTCGGTCAAGGGGATTTTTTAGTTTTCAAAAGGTGGATGATAAAAACCCCGCTCCTTATTAAAACGGCGGTTTTAATAAGAGCCGAAACGAAAAACAGAAAATATACAAATAGGTCTAAACGGGTAAAAAGATTTCCGAAAGTAAGGGTGCCGATGGCCGAAAGGTAAGGGAACTCAAAATGGTTTACACCGCTACCCAAAATCAACAAAGAGGTAAGAAAAACACCGCTTAAAAGGATACCGCCCGATGCTACGCCCAAAAGGGCGGTTTTTTTATTGAATGACGGATTTGCCTTGTGGCAAAGTACAATAGAGGCCAAAGCGGGCAGAAAAATTTTAAGAAAATAAGATGTCCCTTCTTTTGTGAGATTTTTTATCGGCGGAAAAGAAAATACCGAAATATTTATAAGTTTCATTGATGGTACCGAAACAATAAAAAGCAAAAAAATTATAATGGCAGAAAACACGGCGGATATTAAGGCAAATTTAAAAACCGCCTCTTTTTTTGCCGTTAAAAAAGGGATAAGCACCGATAAAAACAGTAAAATTACGATGATTTTACTTGCCCGCGGCATCAGTATTTTTTCTGAAAAATTCAAAAATTCTAAAAACGGAAAGGCAGATGAAAGGCAAAATAAAAGGGAAAGCAGTAAAAAAACGCCGCGGCAGATAATTTTCACAGCAAGAGAAGAATTTTTCAAAGTTTTAATCCCCAATTTAAAAAGAAAGGGTGCCAACAGAAACGAAGCGATACTTAAAACAAACGCGGATAAAAACCCCGAAAATGAGTAAATATCGGAGGGTTTATAGGGAACCGTCATAACCGCCTCTCCCAAAATTGTTAAGGTGATAAGGGCGACAGAGTGAGGCGAGTAACCTTTTAAAATTTTCAAAACAATTCCTCCTCTGCTTTATAAGAAATGGCGGCGGCCGAATAAATTTCATTGTAACTCGGTTTAACTGCCGCAAATACTTTCGGGAATTTTTGTTTTAAAACTTCGGAAAAATTAAAAATATCTTCTTTTCTTGATAAAATATTTTGCGCCGAAAGATTAAACTGCTCTAAAAAGTTTTCGCTGCGGTTTTTGAAACGGAATTCTGTTTTAAGTTCTATATAAAGTTTTCCGCCATTTATACGAGCAGAAAAATAGGTGTGGGAATCTTGAATTTGCGCGGTTTCTCCGTTTAAGGTAATATTGCCTTTGCGGTAACGGTTGGTTAAAACCGAAAGGATGAAAGATTCATCGGGGCTCAGTTTTCTTTTCGGGGAAAAATCAATATAAACCCTTTCCCCGTCGATATAAAACTTATCTTCCGTTATATTCAAAAAGGGAAGATATGCGGTAGGGATAAATTGGTCCTCGGAAGAAAGCAGTTCATAAAGACGGTTTTTATACCTGATGCCCATATCTTCATCCTTGCTTTCTATGGCGGAAGAAATATCGTAACCGCCCGCCGCTTCCGAAACGGCGGTCAAGTGTAATATTTTCTCTGTATCATCTGCGGCGGCAAAGTAAACCGAGGTGTTGAGCCCCTGTGTTTTTTTGCAAAAACGGATAATTTCTTTTATATCGTTTTTTAAAAGTCGGGTAGAGAGTATAACCGCGCTGCAATGCTCAAAGGAAAGGGGTTTATAAATTTTGGATTTAAGAGAAAAAAGAGTGTCTTCCACCGTTTTACCCGTGGCCTCATAGGTCTGTTCTTTAAGTTCTGATTCTGCCTCGTTTACCGTAACTGTCTGCAAATATAAAGAAAAGTTCCCGTCTTCTTTATCAAATCCCATAGCCGATACAATAAGTCGGTTATCGCTTTCGGTATAACCTGTGCAACCGCAGATAAAAATCAAGGAAAAAATCAAAAGAAAGGATAAAAGTTTTTTAATCATTTTTTCTTTCCTTTCGTATTTTATCCACATTAAAAGCAGGGCGGGTAAACATATTCCTCCAAGGAGCGCGTATTACGGTATCCTTAAGATTTTGAAGATTGGGTTTAATAAGGGGCAGAGTGTAATCCGTACCAAAAGAATCGAGGGATAAAACCTTCAAGGTTACGAGAGCGGCTAATATAAATATACCGTAAAGACCGAAAAGGGCTCCCATTACGGTAAAAAGCACTTTAAGGTAAAATACCGCGCCTTTAAGACGGGGAATCATAAGCCCCGCAATGCCGCTAAGGGCTACGGCTATCAGCATAGGAGCGCTGATAATACCCGCTTCTACCGATGCTTGTCCAACCACGAGTCCGCCTACAATACTTAAAGCGTGACCGAGACTTTGGGGCATTCGCACCCCTGTTTCCTTTAAAATTTCGAAAACAAATATGAGTAAAAGACATTCAATTACCGATGGGAAAGGAACACCGCCCCGCAGTCGTATAAGAGTCAGCGAAAAGGAGGTTGGCAAAAGGTCAAAATGGTGGGTGCAAAGGGCGGTGAAAACGGCGGGTACGCCTACTGCCAGAAAAAAGCAGATA
>JAFSAK010000093.1 GCA_017441045.1 Clostridia bacterium | reverse complement strand
TTCTAGAAATCCCGATAAATACAAAGGCGAAAAATTCAAGTTTACGGGCGAAGTAATTCAAGTGCAGGAGCCATCTTTCGGCAATACGGTAGAGTTGAGAATAAATGTAACAAAGGAAACCTACGAATACATCGATACTGTCTCTTGGTCGGATACCATATATGCAACTGTCGAATTACAGGATGGCGATGACCGTATCCTTGAAGACGACATTATTACATTTTACGGTGAATGTGCAGGATTATACTCATACACAAGTGTATTGGGCGCAAAAATTTCGTTGCCCAAAATAGAAATTAAATATTGGGATTTTTCTGAATAAAACATGCAAACAACCGCCCTTTTGCTGAATGCAAAGGGCGGTTTTATGATTTTATTATATACATTATAGTTCTATACAAATTTTTGGGCGTAGCCGCACTTTTGGCATAGCTCCTCGGTTGCCTTGCCGCACCTGAAACCATTTACCATATCGGCGGCGCGCTTTGAAGACAAAATGCTATCTATATCCTCTTCGAAAATATTGCCGAGGTCTATAATACCGTCACTATCAAGGCAGCAAGGCACAACCGTGCCGTTTGAGAGGATTCCGAATTGGTCCTTAAGACCATAACAAAAGAATTTATCGCCCTTAATTTCGGCGGATAAATCAGGCCACTCGAAGCGGTCGCCGAATTCAAGATAAATTTTATCTTGGAGTTTAAATCCGCGGGAGTTTTCGGTCCAATCGGGCGAAACACTTTCTTTAAGCGCCTCTATAGCAAGTTGATTTTTACCGTCATCAAGGCCCTTGTTCCAAAGGCGGAAAACTATAATAGTACCATTACTTGCCGCCTTTTTCGAAAAATCGGCAAGGCCTTTGATATATTCAATATGGGCCTCTCTATCTTCATTTTCGAAACTATGAATTGATATATTTATTTTATGCACACTCTCTGACAAAATCTCGCTTTCCCTCTTTTTAAGAAGGGTGCCATTGGTGGTTATAATCGATTTATAACCGCTTTCCTTGGCCATTTCTAAAAACCTTGGGAGCAATGGGTGAGTAAGGGGTTCGCCCATCAGATGATAGTAGATAAAGTTTGTTTTCCCTTGCAGTTTCTCAAGAACAACCGAAAACTCTTCTTCACTCATTTGGCGGGGAGTTCTACGGTGCCCGTGACAAAAAGAACAATTCATATTGCACACATTGGTAATTTCCACATATACCTTCTTATACATAACTTCCCCCAATGATTTCTTTTATTTATGATAACATTTTTCACTCCATTTTTCAATCTTTTGCTTTTTGCAAAAACATATAGACATTAAAGATATATATATGGTATAATGCAGTCGTTGTAATCATTATACAAATAGGTGATAAAATTATGGAAAACAAACTCAACTTCAAAAGAACGCGATTTGCCTGTTTTTCGGCATACTTTACTATGTCATCCATATTCAGTTTACCCCCTCTTTTATTTATGACCTTTAGAGAGATATATAATATTTCCTATTCGCTGCTTGGTAGTTTAGTGCTGATAAATTTTGTTACCCAACTTGGAATCGACCTGATTTTTACCGCCTTTTCGAAGCATTTCAATATACATAAAGTTGTAAAAACGATGCCAGTTATCACTACTTTAGGACTTTTGACCTATGCCCTTATCCCTTCGTTTTTCCCCAGCGCCGCATATCTTGGTCTGGTTATAGGTACGGTGCTTTTTTCTGTTTCGGCGGGACTTTCAGAGGTGCTTCTCAGCCCCGTTATTGCGGCAATGCCTTCGGATAACCCCGGCAGAGATATGAGTTTTTTACACTCGCTTTATGCCTTCGGAGTTTTTACGGTGGTTATGGTTTCCACCCTTTTTCTTAAATTTTTTGGAAATGAAAACTGGATGTTTTTATGCATTTTCTGGGCGCTTTTGCCCCTTATCCCCGCCGTTCTTTTTGCCGTTTCGCCTATGCCCGATATGACGGAAAATTCTGCGGCAACAAATAGCGCCTATAAAAAGAAACTCCTCGGTATTGCCCTTTTGGTAGGTTGCATTTTCTTTGGCAGTTGCGCGGAAAATGTTATGTCTAACTGGGTATCAAGTTTTGCCGAAAATGCTCTGGGGCTTCAGAAAACCACGGGGGATATTTTTGGTATGGCTATGTTTGCCATCCTTTTGGGACTTGCGCGTATTTCCTATTCAAGATTCGGCAAAAATATTTCCCGCGTTCTGCTTATCGGTATGATAGGCGCGTTTATCTGCTATCTGGTAGCCGCGCTTACGGGCCGCTACACCGCATTTATCGCCTGCGCTTTAACGGGACTTTTCACTTCTATGCTCTGGCCCGGCGCCCTCATACTTATGGAAGAAAAAATCGAGGGTGCTTCGGTTACCGCCTTCGCTCTTATGGCGGCGGGCGGAGATTTGGGAGCCGCATTTGCGCCGCAACTTATGGGAATCGTTATCGATAAAGTTTCATTTTCAAATTGGGCCTTCACTTTGGGTGAAAAACTTAACCTCACCGCCGAACAAATAGGACTTAAAACAGGAATGCTCGTAAGTTCTCTTTTTGCTCTTTTGGGCATTTTTACGCTGATTTTTACCATTAAATATTTCAAAACAAAGGAATAATTTTCTAAACCTATGCAAATCAAACTTTCTGACAAGTTCACCTACGGGAAACTGCTCAAATTTACAATTCCATCTATTGCTATGATGATATTCACCTCGATTTACGGCGTGGTGGATGGTTTTTTCATATCTAATTTTGCGGGCAAAACACCCTTTGCGGCGGTTAATCTTATATATCCTTTTTTGATGATTTTATCCACCGTTGGTTTTGTTTTCGGTACGGGTGGAAGCGCCGTAGTAGGTAAATATCTCGGGCAGAAAAATCCGCAAAAAGCCAATGACAGTTTTTCGCTTTTTGTCTACACAGCAATGATTTTAGGTGTGGTTTTTGCCGTTTTGGGAATTATTTTCACTCGACCTATCGCCGTATTATTGGGGGCTAAAGGAGAACTGCTTGAAAACTGCATTGTTTATGCAAGAATTAATCTTATATCCCTTCCCGCTCTCATCCTTCAGTTTTTATTTCAAAGTTTTCTCGTAACTGCGGAAAAACCCAATCTGGGACTTGCCGTAACACTCTCATCCGGTCTTACCAATATGATTTTAGATGCGGTTTTAGTAATGCTTTTGCCGCAGAATTTGAAGCTTGCGGGCGCCGCCATTGCCACGGCTATGAGTCAGTTTGTTGGCGGATTTGTTCCTCTCGTTTATTTCGCCCGTAAAAATAGCAGCATTTTGCAACTCGGCAAAACCCGATTTGACGGCAAACTCTTGCTTAAGGCCTCGGGCAACGGCTCAAGCGAATTTATGAGCAATATTTCAATGAGTTTAATTGCTATGCTCTACAACGCTCAACTTATGAAATATGCAGGGGAAAACGGCATCTCGGCTTATGGCGTTATGATGTATGCCAGTATGATTTTTTCCGCACTATTTATAGGATATTCCATTGGTAGTGCCCCCATTTTCAGTTACAATTTCGGCGCTCAAAACCACACCGAACTCAAAAGTTTGCTTAAAAAGAGTTTGGTAATTATCGGGATTTCCGGTATTTCTATGGTGGTTTTCGGAGAAATCCTTGCGATGCCTCTATCGCGACTTTTCGTGGGCTATGATAAGGAACTTTTAGATTTGACCGCTTCAGGATTTCGCATTTTTGCTCTATCCTTCTTGTTTATGGGATTTGCCATTTTTTCTTCGGGTTTCTTTACCGCATTAAACGATGGAATGACCTCTGCGATTATTTCGTTTTTACGCACATTGGTTTTTCAGGTTGCCGCCATTTTGCTTTTACCGCTTATATTCGGCATAGGAGGAATCTGGTTTTCCATCGTTATTGCCGAATTTGCGGCAGTTTTATTCAGCGTAATATTTATGATTGCAAAGAAAAAAAGATATCATTATTAAAAATTTAAGCAGATACATCTTGGTGTATCTGCTTTTTTAATCCGTTATTAACTTTTTATTTGCAGGGTCGAATATAAATAGTCCCTCACCACCGCCAAGCTTATGGCCCTTTAAAAACCAATCGGCCATTTTTCTTTGAAGCGAGGTGTTTCTCGGTAGTTTATCAGGCGGAAGCTCGGCATCGGCGCCAAAAATTCGCCACACATCTAAATTATGGGAATACTCATAACTCTTCACAATTTTAAAGTCATCTATAAAGGATGAAATATTGGATTTTTCACCTAAAATTTCTTTGTTTTGCGGATACAGAAGCCAGGATTCACAGTGAAAAATCGGGGTATTGTCCTCGAATTCGTTTTTGAAGAAATTATACGCCATTTCATAGGAAGCCATACGCGACTCTCTATCAAAGGGCTTTTGAGATGATGGGATATGAATTCCTATAACTTTATCCCCTTCCCTAACTATTCGGCCTCCAATAAAGGCATCCTCGCCGTGATAGGTATTAATTTCATACTGCAATCGGCCAAAGCCCAAAATCCTCAAACGAAAAAGGGCGAAAACCCAATAAAAAGGACTCACACCCACCACCTTATCAACCTTTAAGCACTCCATAAGCTTATATTTAAGGTCGGCGGCAGTTTCAAAATATATTTCCTCGGGAATACCTGCTTTTTCATATTCCTTTTTCATGCGGGGAGAAAGGCACATAAAGAAAATTAAATATAACGTATAGGGATTAATACCCTTTTCTTCACTCATTTTATTAAGGGCGCCTTGCAGCTCGGAGGAAGATATATGAGAAGCTTTATAAAAGTCGTCTAAAAGGGCGCCGAATTCCTTCAAATCCGCCACCTTTCCATAGTTTAAAATAATTTCGTTTACCGAGTCTTCGGGAAATTCATATCTTGCCGCAAACTCATATAAATATTCTTTTATAAAAATCCCCCTCTTTCGCCTTTATGATACAATGCTTAATTTAATTTGTCAACGCTTATTTACCTTTGACTTTATGGGGATTTTATAATATAATTTAGTGGATATAATTCTGGGGCGAATATAGATGAAATTAATTAAAAATCAAACCTTCCAAAATGAAAGGGAATTTTATGAAAGCGATGGGGTTCATATCATCGGTTGCCGTTTTGAAGGGGAAGCCGACGGAGAAAGCGCCTTCAAAGAGAGCAAGAACATAAGGGTTACTGACTGCTTTTGGGATTTGCGATATCCCTTCTGGCACGATAATAATCTCGCTATCGAAAACACCCATCTTAATGAAAATTGCCGCGCGGCTTTATGGTATTCCGAGAATATCCGCATCTCTGCTTCCCGACTTCACGGCATAAAAGCCCTCAGAGAATGCGCCAATATACATATAAAAAGTTGCGATATTATATCTGCCGAATTCGGTTGGAAAAACGATGGTGTTAAAATGGTAGACACCTCCGCAAAAAGCGAATATTTTATGCTACTGTCTAAAAATTTGGAATTTGAAAACGTTACTCTCGACGGAAAATATTCTTTTCAGTATATAGAAAATGCCCGTTTTAAAAACTGCAACTTCAACACCAAGGATGCCTTCTGGCACGGTAAAAATATCGTGGTTGAGGATAGTGTTATAAACGGTGAGTATCTTGGTTGGTATGCCGAAAATCTAACCTTTATAAACTGCAAAATTTCGGGAACTCAACCTCTTTGCTACTGCAAAAATTTAAAGCTTATAAACTGCCAAATGGAAAACGCCGATTTATGCTTTGAAAAATCAGAGGTGGAAGCCACCGTAACCTCACCCATAATAAGCATTAAAAACGCCTTATCGGGACATATTTTTGCCCCCGAAGTTGCGGAAATCATCAAAGATAAAGAAGAATATAAGTGCGAGATTATAATCAATCAAAAATAATTTAATCTCTCCTTCTATAAACCTTGTTGACACCTTCCTCGTCAGAGGGAGGCATTTTTATTTTTTAAAAATTCATTGAAGATTTTTATTGACAAGTACATACTATGCATTGTATAGTATTATGTGAGAGGAGGTATTGTATGGATATACAACTCAAAAGAGGCCTTTTGGATATTTGTGTTCTCGCAGCCATAGAGCACGAAGATTCCTACGGATATAAAATAATTAAAGATATAAAGCCCTTTATGGATATTTCCGAATCTACCCTATACCCCATTTTGCGACGGCTCGAAACGGCGGAACTTCTTACGGTGCGCTCCGAAGAATATAACGGGCGCCTTCGCAAGTATTATCATATAACCGAGGCGGGTATAGATAGAATTACCGCCTTTAAAAAGGAATGGGAAGAAATTCTTTCCGTTTACCGTTTTATAAATGCAGAAAAGGGGGATAAAAATGGATAAACTCGAGTTTTTAAAAACTTTAAAAAATAAACTTTCGGGCGCTCCCGAAAAAATAATAAATGAATCTCTCGAATATTATAATGAAATTATAGATGATAAAATCGAGGAAGGATGGGCGGAGGAGGAAGCCATAAAAGAACTTGGCAGTATAGAAAAAATTGCCGACGGTATCTTGGCGGAAGTTCCTTTGGGCGCCATCGTTAAAGAAAAGGTTAAAGCAAGAAAACCTATGGGCGCTTTGAGTATAACCCTTTTAATCCTCGGCTCACCCTTATGGCTATCCCTCGCATTAGCGGCCTTTGCCGTAGTTCTTTCGGTTTTGGTTTCATTTTGGGCGGTTGTGATAGTTCTTTGGGCGGCGGCGGTATCGGTAGCCGCGTGCGGAATAGGATTTATTGCGGCGGCAATAATTTTCACTGTGAAAGGGGATTATATTCCCGCCCTCGCAATTCTCGGAATGGGAATTTGCGCTCTCGGAATTTCTATATTCATGATTTACGGATGCAAATATGTAACTCGCGGTATGGCGTGGCTTTCTAAAAAGACATTTCTTTTGGTTAAAAAACTATTTATGGGAAAGGAGAAAGCAATATGAAAACCATCAATAAAATATGGCTTATTTTAGCCACCGTTTTCACTCTTTCGGGCATTATTGTTTTCACTCTTGCTATGAACCTTGCAGGATGGGATTTTATGAAACTATCTACCGATAAATTCGAAACCGAAACCTACGAATTTCAGGATGATTTTGAAAATATTTCGGTAAAAATCGATACGGCCCATATAAAATTTTTACCCTCGGATACCGAGAACGCCAAGGTAATCTGCAAGGAAACTAAAAAAGAAAAGCACGAAGTTTCGGTCAATGACGGGACATTAAATATTTTGCTCAAAGACAAAAGACATTGGACCGATTATATAAGTTTCTTCTCCTTGGGCTCCTCGGAAATTACGGTATATTTACCCAAAACAGAATATTCATTTATTGATATTCATACGGCTACGGGTGATATGGAAATCCCCCAAAATTTCAAATTTAGAAATATACAAATCAAGGGAAGCACCGCCGCCGTTAAGTGTCTTGCCTCGGCTAACGAGGATATTAAAATTGCGCTTTCAACGGGAAGTATTTCTCTATCCGACCTAAGTGCCCGTAACCTTGACCTTGCTTGTTCAACGGGAAATATTAAGATTAATAATATTACCTGCGAGGACGACATTAACCTTATTGTGACCACGGGCAAAACCGCTTTGACAAATATAAACTGCAAAAATCTAATATCCGAGGGTGACACGGGTGACTTGATTTTAAAGGAAGTTTCAGCCGAAGAAAAGTTTAATATTTTAAGGGATACGGGGGATGTGCGTTTGACCTCCTGCGATGCAGAGGAAATCGAGATTGAAACCGATACGGGTGACATCAGAGGAACCCTTAAAACGCCTAAAATTTTCATTACCGATACCGATACGGGCAGAATTGATGTTCCGAAGTCAACAGAAGGCGGCAAATGCGAAATCACCACCGATACGGGCGATATAAAAATAACAATTGAATAACATAACAAAAACGCGTCTTGAATTCAAGACGCGTTTTCAATTGTTAACCTATTCCGCTTTTACCCGTTGCGCTGTCGATAAAAAGAGGTATATCGGGTTGGATAAAGGTGGTAACCGCAAAGACAAGGAAAATTAAACAAATTATTATAAGAGCGATTTTGGGATTAAGACCAAAGGTCGCTCTGTTTTTTATCAGAAGATTTTCTATATAGTAAACAATAGCCGCAACGATAAAGAATATGGATATATTTATAAAATCAACGCTTTTACCGAAAATGCCCGTATAAGAATAGAACAAAACGGGAATTAAAATCAGCCCCATGAGAATACCTATAAGCTTTGCCGAAAACAAATCGGGATATCTTGTTCCTATAAATTTATTTTCTATAAGCGCATATATAAACATCGGTACAAACAAAATTTTCATATGCTCCCAGGTCGATTCGTTTACGGCGGAAAATGGAGCCAAAATTATACTTTTACCGCTAATATCATAAAGAAAATGTAATAATGTTCCGAAAGCGCTTGTAAAAACAAAACCGCCGATTTGCCATTTTGCCAAATTTGACATAATATTCACCCTTAAAAAGTATATACAAAAATCCCCGATGTTATACATCGGGGATTTTGTTATTTTTCTGTTTTTTTAAAACTTGATTTTTACGGCATTCACAGTAAAGGGCGGTGCCGTTACGGTTATTTCACCATTCTTTACTTCGAGTGTTCCTACCTCTTTTTCGAGGGTATTAACAAGGGCCGCGCTTTCGGGGCTACCGTAAAGTTTGAGGGTAACCTTTTCGGGATTTTCGGAAAGCGAATAGAAGCGAACTATCATATCTTTGCCGTTTTCCGCAGTTTTAAGTGCGGAAACTATAACATTGCCTTCCACCTTTAACCACTGGTGCGTAGCGGGTACAGTTCCCTTATGGGCGCAAACGCTGACAGAAAGCAAGGGAAGGGTGAAACTCTGAGCGGCGGCAAAAATCTGCTTTTTATCATCGGGCAAAATCGCAACGGCAATTTTATGATCGTGTTTGCCAAACTCGGGAAGATGATCGGGATAATCGGTGGAACGAATAAGCGTTACACTTAAAGTATCCTCATTATATCTATATGC
>JAFSAK010000092.1 GCA_017441045.1 Clostridia bacterium | reverse complement strand
GTTTTCACGGGCGTTAAAGAACTTAAATGCGCATCGGTAAAGGCCGTTGATTTGAGAGCGGGCGCCGCTATGATAATTGCGGGGCTTATGGCCAGCGGCACCACCGAAATTACGGATATAGTTCACATTGACCGAGGATATGAGAATGTAGTAGAAAAATTCTCGGCGCTCGGCGCGGATATAAAGAGGGTAGATGATACCCCCGAAATTCAGATTTTAAAACAAGCGTAGTTTGAAAGAAAAATTAATGAAGGCGGCTATATAGCCGCCTTTGATTTTAAGGAGGTGTAAGGGTGGCAAGAGTATGTTCGCTTTTTAGCGGCTCTACCGGTAACAGTACATATATTTCATCGGGAAATTCCGCGATTCTTATCGATGTAGGCGCATCGGGAAAAGGTATTTGCGAAGCACTTGACAGTATCGGAGCCAATATCTGCGATATTAAGGCGGTTGCCGTTACCCACGAACACATAGACCATATTAAAGGCCTGAAACCCTTCCTTAAAACTACGGGCGCTTTGCTTTATGCCTCCGCTAAAACCTTGGAAACGCTTATAGCAATGGATAAAATTCCCGCAGGTATCAAAACGGTCTGCGCCGAAGAGAATTTGGAAGTTGGCGAAATCTCTCTTTCCCGCTTTGCCACAAGTCACGACTGCGAAGGTTCAAGCGGTTTTGTAGCGGAACTCAGTAGCGGCGTTAAAATCTCCCTTTGCACCGACCTTGGCGTTATGACCGATGGTGCGCGAAAATGTCTTCTTGGCAGCGACCTTGTTTTACTTGAATCAAATCACGATATCGATATGCTCAAAAGAGGTCCCTATCCGCCCGAACTTAAAATAAGGATACTTTCGGATAGGGGACATCTTTCGAATAATGCCTGCGCCGCAGAACTGCCGAAACTTCTCGAAAGCGGCACTAAAAGGATAGTTTTAAGCCATATAAGTCAACATAATAATCTGCCGATGCTGGCGCAAAATTCGGCTAAAAGAGCCCTTGGAGCCGTGGGCGCAGAAATGGGCAAGGATTACCTTTTATATACGGCCAAGCCAAAGAATAACGGGGTGATTGCTTTATGATGAAGGTGGATATTATTGCCATCGGAAAACTTAAAGAAAAATATTTAAGGGATGCGGCGGAGGAATATAAAAAAAGGTTATCCCGATATTGTGACCTTAAGATTACCGAACTTACACCCGTTGCTCTTTCTGATAACCCATCAAAAAATGAAATAGAAAACGCTCTTATAAAAGAAAAAGAGTTGATTCTGAAACAGATACCCAAAGATGCATATGCCGTTGCCCTTTGTGTAGAGGGTAAGGGCATTTCCAGTGAAGAATTGGCAACGGTTTTCGCAGGGAAAGCCAATGAGGGAAAGAGGATTTGTTTTATTATAGGAAGTTCGTATGGACTTTCCGAAGAAATTAAAGGCCGCGCAGATTTGCGGCTTTCGGTTTCAAAAATGACCTTTCCCCATCAACTTTTCCGAATTATGCTTTTAGAACAAACCTACCGCGCCTTTAAAATTAATGAGGGCGGCACATATCATAAATAGGGGGATAAAAAGTATGTTAGTTTCATCACCTATCGAACTTCTGGATGAAAGAATCGGTGAAAGGGAGGCCATTAAGGTTTTAAAAGATGCAGGATTTGAGGCCTTTGATATGTCCCTTTTCAGAATGATAAAGAAGGATAACGGTTATTATACCGATGAGGATTATATCGAAAGGGCCACCGCTCTTCGAGAATATATTGATGAAATCGGTATAGTGTGCAATCAGTCTCACGCCCCATTTCCGTCAAGTTTCGGTGACGAAAGAGATGAGTGGATTTTTGGTCAAATCGTAAAGAGTATGGAAATCGCCTCGATACTCGGAGCAAAATGTATTGTAGTTCATCCGAAACAGCATCTTAATTATGCGGAACACGCGGCAGAACTTTTTGATCTGAATGTGGAATTTTATAAGAGTTTGATTCCATACGCCGAAAAGTTTGGTATAAAAATCGCCACCGAAAATATGTGGCAAACCAACAATAGTTCTAAAGCCCCCTGCGATTCGGTGTGCTCAAGGTCTTGGGAATTTTGCAAACTGATTGATGCGGTTAATAGTCCGTATCTTGTGGCTTGTCTTGATATCGGTCACGCCGCTTTGATGGCCGCCGATATACCGAAGTTTATAAAGGACTTGGGCAGTGAGCGATTGCAGGCGCTTCACGTTCACGATATTGATTTACTTCGCGATAATCATACTTTGCCCTTCCTTTTAAAGATAAATTATAAGCCGGTTATGGAGGCACTTGGCGAGATAGGTTATAAAGGGGATATAACCTTTGAGGCCAATAGTATTTTCAGAAATTTCCCCGCTGAACTTTATGTTTCGGTGGCTCGACTTATGAAGGATACGGGCGATTATCTGGCGGGAGTCGTAGAGAATTCGAAAAAGTAAATATTTAATGAAAAAATGCTTGACCTTACAGAGTATTTGTGGTAAAATGTTATCACCTCTGTAAGGCTCTTTTTTAGCCAAAATTGAGCCGTTTCAACGCAGAAGCACCCTATATTGTATAGTGCTTTCCGAGGTGCGCTACATAGAGTATTTCGGTACAATTCGGGATGATTTCTGTAATGAGGGAGGCGTTTACTTTACAAAGGTGAAAATCCTTTAAGTAAAGCAAAAATAATTTCCGTAAAGCGGGAGGTGCCGTTAATGAGAGTAAAAATTACACTCGCTTGCACAGAATGTAAGCAACGCAATTACAACACTATGAAAAACAAAAAGAATGATCCTGACAGGCTTGAGATGAACAAGTATTGCAGGTTCTGCAGAAAGCACACCTTGCATAAGGAAACGAAGTAAGGAGGGCAAAGAATGAAAATTGTCAATAGAATTTGTCAGATTCTCGCAATAGTTTTCGGTCTTGCTTCTCTTGCGCTCTTCTTTATGAATTTTGCAACCGTTACTTGCAACGGTGAGGCAGTAAGCTTCATCGGCGCGCAGCTGGGATTCGGTGGCAAAGTGAAGGTATTGGGCGAAGTCGCAAAATTGGCTAAGTCGGCAGATATTCTTTTCTGCTTGCTCTTAACAGCCATCGGCTTTTTACTCAGCATATTCGGATTTAAGTCCAAAAAGGTTAGATATTTCACACCTGCATTTGGTCTTGCATCTGCAATTTATATGCTTGTTATCGCCCTCAGCGATCCTAACAGATTTGTAGATATTCGTCCCCTTAATACCATGTTTAATGTTACTAAGGTTGAATATACTTCATTTGTTCTCTTCGCTGCAATCGCACTCTTCGTGTTTACAGCATTTGCTGTAGCATATCTTCTTATCGATGATTATATTGAAGTTCTTGAATCCAAGGGCTCCAAGAAAACCATCTTCAAGAGAATAGTGCTTTTCCTTCGCGATTATAAGAGTGAAGCCAAAAAGATAGTATGGCCAAGCTTAAAGGATGTGCTGAAAAACACCCTTATCGTTATAATCATCTGCGTTATCGTAGGCGTTATAATCTGGGGCGTTGACTTCGGCCTCGGACAACTTCTTGAACTTATCCTCGGCGTATAAGCAAAGGAGGATATAAAATGTCAGAAAAAAGCGAAGCTAAATGGTATGTCATTCATACCTATTCCGGCTATGAAAACAAGGTTGCAAGCGATCTTGCAACAATGGTTGAGAGCCGTGGAATGCAAGAACTGATTCAGGATATTAAGATTCCTACCGAAACAGTTACAGAAATCAAAGATGATGTAAAGCGTGAAGTAGTAAGAAAAATATTCCCCGGTTATGTTCTTATTAAAATGATCGTTACCGATGATAGCTGGTATGTTGTCCGCAATATCCGCGGATGCACAGGTTTTGTCGGCCCCGCATCAAAGCCCGTTCCTCTAACTGACAGTGAGGTTGCGGCGCTCGGCGTTGAAAAGCACAGCGTTGAGGTTCAGTAT
>JAFSAK010000011.1 GCA_017441045.1 Clostridia bacterium | reverse complement strand
TTTGAAAAGAGAATTTTCAATTCGTGAAGCCCATCAAGACCGCCGTAGTTGCGGCAATCAATACCGTCAATATTTTTAAACCCTGTGTCATTGCCAACAAGGTCAAACATTTTTTCACTTAAATCCATATTGTCGGCCCCGGGTTTTCCGCGGGACATATCAAGGGTAAGGTGCAAAGAGCGGAGCTTTTCATACTCGGCTTTAACGGTTTTAAACTCGGCTGCTAATTCTTCCCTTGTCATTTCAAGATAGGTTTTCAAAAAATTCACACTCCTATGGGAAATAAAACTAACTAATTATACCTCATTTCGCGTCATATTTCAAGTGCTATATATTGTATATTTTAATGTAAATATACTATTTCATTAACTAACGGGGCGGTAAAATGTTGATAAAATCAGAGAATTACAGTTATGCTAATCTCAATAAAGCATTACGGGCGCTATGCCACGAGTATCCGTTTTTTAAACCCTTTGCCATTGGAAAAAGCGTGAAAGGTCTTGATATTAAGGGTATAAAAATCGGGGCGGGGAGGGAGAGCGTTTTATATGCCGCCGCCTTTCATGGAAGCGAGCATATAACTACAAATATCACCCTGCTTTTCCTTGAGAGGTTGGGCGAGTGTATAAAAAAAGGAGAGGATTTATGCGGTATGAATCTGAAGAGAATTCTCGCTAAAAGAAGCATTTTAATTTTGCCGCGAATAAACCCCGACGGTTGCGATATCAGTATACTCGGCGAAAAGGGTTGCGTCGGCAAGGAAAAAGAAATCAGAAATTTGTGCCAAGGGAACTTTAAAATATGGAACTCAAATTTCAGAGGAGTGGATATAAATCATAATTTTAATGCCGATTGGGAAGACCTTAAAAAACGGGAAGAAAAGGCGGGAATATGGGGCCCCGCCCCCACCCGTTACGGCGGCACAAAACCTGAAAGTGAGCCCGAAACAAAAGCCCTTTGCGACCTATGTCGAAGGGCAAATATTTGCCACGCTTTAGCCCTCCATTCGCAAGGTGAAGTAATCTATCACGGATATAAAAATATCCACCCTAAAAGAAGCAAAAGAATGGCGGAAATTTTGTCTTCAGAATCGGGATATGCTCTCGATGTTCCCATAGGCCTTGCATCTGGCGGCGGATTTAAAGATTGGTTTATTTTAGAATTTGACCGTCCCGCATTTACGGTGGAAATAGGCAAAGGAAAAAATCCTCTGCCCATAAACACGGCAGAGAAAATTTATAAAAAGATAGAAAAAATGCTCGCGGTAGCGATGGGGCTTTAAAAAGTATAGAAAAATGTTGAAAAATCTGAAGTTTTATTGTTAAATAAAATTAAGTCCCGCTTCGGCGGGACTTTTTAACGATGTTGACCTATCGGTCAAACGATGTTTGCGGTTTTACCGCAAAATTAAGTTATGCGCAGTGCGCATAAACACAAAAAGACAGACCATCTTGTGACGGTCTGTCTTTTTGGTGGAGATAAGCGGGATCGAACCGCTGACCTCTCGAATGCCATTCAAGCGCTCTCCCAGCTGAGCTATACCCCCATATTAAGTTTTTTCGTTACACAACATATTGCCGAACACAGATATATTATCACAAGCCGTATTGTTTTGCAAGAGTTTTTTTAAAAAATCACTTCCAATTTGCAGATTTTAGTTGACAGAAAGGGGCAGTTTAGGGTATAATGTCAAACTGATAGGTTATCTAATTAAAAAAATAAATGCATTTGTGTTTCTTATATGACCAATGTAATTAAGGAGGTTGGAACTAATGAAAAGAACTTATCAGCCCAAGAAACTTCATCGTAAGAAAGAGCACGGTTTCTTAAAGAGAATGGCAACCGCTAACGGCCGCAAGGTTTTAGCACGTCGCAGAGCAAAAGGAAGAAAGCAGTTGACTTACTAAAAAGCCACTTCCCGTGGCTTTTCCTTTTATTAGTATAAAAGGAGTTTTTTGAATGCAACACTTTGAAAAATTAAAGTTAAACCGCGATTTTAAACGGCTTTATCATAAGGGCAGCCCCTTTGTTTCCGGCGCATTTGTTTTATATGTCGCCAAGGGAAGAAAGGATAAAACTCGGCTTGGAATCACCGTCACTAAAAAAATCGGCGGAGCGGTGGAAAGAAACCGCGCCAAAAGGGTTATAACCGCCGCTTTTCGTCAGTGCGCCCCCGAAATTCAAAAGGGGTACGATTTCGTGTGCGTTGCCCGAACGAGAATTCTTGAAACTAAAAGTAATATCGTTGCCGAAAAAATGCGCGGCCACCTTAAAAAAGCAGGAATTTTAAATGAAAACGAATGTGATTAGCCGAGGACTTATATGGCTCATAAGATTTTATCAGCGCCATATTTCGCCCCGAAAAATTTCCTGTTGCCGTTTTACACCTACCTGTTCGGCCTATGCTATAGAGGCCATAACCGTTCACGGATGTATAAAAGGAACGGCTCTCTCGATTTGGAGAATATTGCGGTGCAATCCTTTTTGTAAGGGTGGGGTAGACCCCGTTCCCGAAAGAAAAAAGTAAATAGGAGTGCGATTGATGAACTTTATAAATCAGATGTTAAGTTATGTGTTGAGATTTTTCGCCGATATGATGGGCGGCAGCTTTGCAGGCGCTGTTTTCCTCTTCACACTTCTTATAAATGTGGTTATGATACCCCTTAGTATCAAGAGCCAAAAATCTTCTGTTGACCAGCTTCGCATCAAGCCCAAACTTGATGACCTTAAGAAGCGTTACGGTGATGACCGTCAGAAACTCGCTGAAGCGCAGCAGAAACTTTATCAGGAAGAAAAGGTATCAATGTCGGGCGGATGTTTACCTATGATAATCCGTCTCGCTTTGATGATGTGTATTTACTCCCTTATTCTTTCACCTCTTACTTATATGTCGCAGGCCGACAGTAGCAAAATTACCAACGTAACCAAGGCCTTTTCCAGTTCTCTTGCCGACCTTAAGGAAGAGAATAAATCTGAATATGACCGTATTGTTGAGGAAACTTCCTGGAATGAGAAAAATACCCGTAACGAGCTTTCTCTCATTCGTATTATTGAGGAAAAACCCGAAGTTTTCAAAGAGGTTATGGATGAAAAGGAATATAAGAAAATTGAGGATGACCTTAGCTACCTTACAAAAAATGTTAAGGAATCCGAGGTTGACTATTCCTTTATCGGTATAAA
>JAFSAK010000091.1 GCA_017441045.1 Clostridia bacterium | reverse complement strand
TGTTGTAGGAACGGGCGGTTACGTAAGCGGTCCAGTGCTTCGTGAGGCGGCAAAACTCGGCTTTAAAACTGCAATTCACGAGCAAAATGCCTTCCCGGGTGTTACCACTAAAATGCTATCCAAAAATGTGGATAGAGTTATGCTTGCTATGCCCGAAGCGAGAAAGCATCTTAAGTTAACCAAAGAGCCAACCGTTACAGGTAACCCCGTAAGAACGGAACTTATGAAAATATCCCGCGAGGAAGCCAGAGCGAAACTTGGCCTCGATGAAAGACCGTTAATACTTTCTTTTGGCGGCTCTTTAGGTGCAAGACCCATTAATGAGGCGGTCGAGGAACTAATCGCCTGGCATAACGGCGGTAAAGAATTTTATCATATTCACGCTACGGGTAAAGTCGGCTTTAATGCATTTAATTCTCATCTTAAAGAAAAGGGAATAGCGCTTTCCGATGAGGTTACGGTGAGAGAATATATTGACGATATGGATGTTTGTATGGCGGCGGCAGATTTGGTTATATGCCGTGCGGGTGCGATAACCTTAAGCGAACTTTGTGTTTGCGGAAAACCATCTGTGCTTATTCCTTCGCCTTATGTAGCCGAAAATCATCAGTTCCATAACGCAAAAACCCTTGAAACCGCAGGCGCCGCAGAATTAATTGAGGAAAAAGACCTTTCGGGTGAGTCCTTGATAAAGGTTGTAAGCGGACTTATAGGTAATAAATCAAAACTTGAAAAAATGCAGAAATGCGCAAAAAAAATAGCAATTTCCGATGCAAATGAGCGCATTTATAACGTTATAATGCAACTTTATACAAACGCATAAAGTTTTATTGGCAAAATTCTTAAATCTTCATAGTATAAAATGAAAAACTTTTTATGCTAGGGAGAGAAGTTTTATGCCCAAACTTTACATAGAAGGAAATCACCGCATAAACGGTGAAATTAATGTTCAAGGCGCTAAAAACAGTGTTTTGCCACTACTTTCGGCAACTGTTTTATGTAGCGGAACATCGGTTATTAAAAATTGTCCGCAACTTTCCGATGTGGAAGCATCACTCAAAATCCTTCGCCATTTAGGTTGTATTTGCGAATTTGAGGGTAATACAGTAACCGTAAATGCGGATAATGTCAATAATTATGATATTCCCGAAGAACTTATGCGAGAAATGCGTTCTTCGGTTATGTTTCTCGGCGCAATACTCGGCAGGATGAAAAAGGCAATTATTTGCAGTCCGGGTGGTTGCGAATTGGGTCCCCGCCCAATAGATATTCATATTTCCGCTATTAAACAGTTAGGAGCAACCGTCAGTGAAGGTCACGGTTTTCTCGAATTTAATGCGGAAAAAGGTCTTGAAGGAAGAGAAATTACTTTAAGTTTTCCAAGCGTTGGAGCCACCGAAAATATTATTCTTTCGGCGGCAACCGCAAAGGGAACAACCATTATAAGAAACGCCGCAAAAGAGCCGGAAATTAGCGATCTCGCTGATTTTTTAAATAGCGCAGGGGCAAGAATTTACGGTGGCGGCTCTGATACGGTTATTATTCACGGTGTTAAGAGATTATATGGCGCGGAACACACCGTTATTCCCGATAGAATTGCCGCTGTAACATATATGGCGGCCGCCGCAGTAACGGGCGGTGAAATCACCCTTAAAAATGTTATGCCTTCTCATTTTGTGTCGATTTCTTCAGCATTTGAAGAAGCGGGATGCAAAATTGAGCCAATTGGTAAATCTCTAAAACTTTGGGCACCAAACCGACTTAAAAGAGTGCCGACAGTGAGGACACTCGTATATCCCGGTTTTCCTACAGATGCAGGTCCCATACTCATTGCCGCTTTATCAAAAGCCAAGGGAACATCGGTTTTTGTGGAAAATATTTTTGAAAACAGATACCGATATGTTGATGAACTTAACCGCCTTGGCGCCAGAATTAAAACCGAAGGCAGAGTGGCAGTGGTAGAAGGCGTAGAAAATCTTTCTGCCGCTAAGTGCAGATGTACCGACCTTCGAGGCGGCGCCGCCTTGGTGGTAGCGGCTCTTTCGGCTTCGGGAACCACGGAGATTGACCAGATTGAACATATTAAAAGAGGATATGAAAATATAAGCGAAAACTTAAGAAAATTAGGTGCAGTAGCTTACGAGGAATAAAAAGGATGTGAAGAATTGGCAAACCGTGAAATTAATGAAACCAAAGAAATGCGCCGAAAAAAGCGCCGAAAAAGACGATTAATCGTAGGTTTTCTCGTGTTTTTGTTTACAGCTTTAAGTGTTGCGGCGGTTTTATCTGTCACGATTCTTTTTCCTATCAAAGTAGTTAAGGCAAAAGGCAGTAAGTTATATACCGAAAAACAAATTATTAAATCAAGTGGTATTACCGAAGATAATAATCTGTTCACCCTTTCTGCTGAGGCGGTTACGGAAAATTTAGTCCGTAATTTACCTTATGTAGAAAGCGTTGAACTAAAAAGGGAATTGCCCGATACCATTACCGTAATCGTTAAAGATGCAAAAGAATATGCTTCTGTTTGTGTTGATGATGTTTACTATGTTATAAGTCAAGGCGGTAGGGTTATAAATGCTTATACCGAGCAACCAATGAACACATTTTTGATTGAGGGTTGCTCCGTTAAATGCAAGGTTGGTCAAATGGCAGAATTTGACAGTGATGAAAACAAAAATACCATATTTGTTTTGGCCTCAAAACTCGAAAAAGAAAACATTTTTATAAATAAAATCGATGTCTCTGATAAGTACAAAATTACTTTCACCGTTGAAGGTAGATTCAATGTTATTTTGGGTAGTGAAATCAATGCGGAAAAGAAAATTTTGCAACTCGGCTCAATGATAGAACATATGGATAAAAACGCTACCGGAAAGATAGATTTGAGCATCTGGACGGAGGAAAAAAGGGAAGTAAGTTTTGTCAAAGGGGATATCGAGTAAAAAATATTACAATTTTGTAATAAAAAGTGTTGCAATTTGAAAATATGTGTGATATTATTTATATGTATATTTAAATAGCGACCTTTTATGTTAAGAATATGGAGGAATTTTAAAATGTCATTCGAAGTTACCGAAGAG
>JAFSAK010000090.1 GCA_017441045.1 Clostridia bacterium | reverse complement strand
GCTGAAACGCGTTTCACCGTTGATAGTATATTGGGTTCCCAAGGCATCACAGTTATCTTCAACAAGCCATAAATTATGCTTATCACAGAATTCCTTAACTGCCTTTAAATCAAAGGGGTTGCCAAGGGTATGAGCAATCATAACTGCCTTGGTTTTATCGCTTAAAGCGGCTTCAAGTTTGGTAACATCAATGTTATACTGGGGAACGGTCATATCAACGAAAACGGGAACTGCGCCGTACTGTAAAATGGGGGTAACGGTGGTGGGGAATCCGCAGGCAACGGTGATAACTTCGTCGCCGCGCTTTATCTGACGCTCTTTAAGTTCGGGAGCGGTAAGAACGGAGAAAGCAATAAGGTTTGCGGAAGAACCGCTGTTTACAAGATGGGCAAACTTAACGCCTATCCATTTAGCAAATTCTTTTTCAAATTCATCGGAAAATCTGCCCGTTGTAAGCCAGAAATCCAGAGTTGCGTCGGTAAGGGCGCACATTTCTTTTTCATCGAAAACTCGGGAAGCGTAGGTTACACGGTCACCGGGTTTGAAATCGTTTTTCTTTTCTTTAAAATCATGATAGAACTGGGTAACAAGTTCTTTAATCTGGGCGCGCGCCTCTTCTTCGTTTTTCCAAATAGCCATAATTATCTCTCCTCAAGGAATTCTTTAATTTCTTTATCCATCTCTGCCGCAACATTTTCGCCTTTTAGCCAAACTTTACTGAAACGGCAGGTCATATCGATACATTCTTCAATGTGCCAACGGGGTTTCCAACCGAAAACCGCCTTGATTTTACTGCAATCAAGTTTTAAGAAGTTGGCTTCATGGGGAGCGCCCTCTTCCGCTTGATTTTCCCAAACGGCGCCCTCGCCCCAATATTTGCAGAAAAGGTCGCAAAGTTCACCTGTTGTAACACAGTCACAGTCATCGGGTCCAACATTATAAAAGCCAGCAAAGGAAGGGTCTTCATATTGTTTTTGGGCGATGGTGAGATATACGGCAAGGGGCTCTAAAACGTGCTGATAAGGGCGGGTGGAATAGGGATTTCTTACGCCGATTTTGGCGCCCTTTGCCATTGCCCTTACGCAGTCGGGAATAATTCTGTCGTTAGCAAAGTCACCTCCGCCGATAACATTACCCGCTCTTGCGGTACTTACGGGGATTTTGCCTTCGAAGAAACTGTTTATATAACTATGCGTAACAAGTTCGGAGCAACTTTTAGAGTTTGAATAAGGGTCAAAGCCATCCAATGGCTCGTCCTCTCTATATCCCCAGCACCATTCGTTATTGTGGTAAACCTTATCGGTGGTAACATTAAGAACGCTCTTAACGCAACTACTTAGGCGAACACATTCTAAAATGTTTACGGTACCCATAACATTGGTTTCATAGGTATAGTGAGGGTCCTTATAACTATCGCGAACAATAGGTTGAGCGGCAAGGTGGAGCACGATTTCGGGCTCTGCCTTATTGAAGGCGGCTTTAAGAGAATTTAAATCTCTAACATCGCCTATAACACTTGTCATCTTATCCTCAAGTTCTGCCAAAGAGAAAAGGTTGGGATTTGTGGGGGGGTCTAAACTATAACCCGTAACGATAGCCCCTGCATTTACAAGCATTCTGCAAAGCCAGGAACCCTTAAATCCGGTATGGCCAGTAACAAAAACTTTTTTGCCCTTATAAAAAGATAAATCCATTTTATTCACCTATTAGTCTTCCCATTTTTTCCAAGGAGCAGTACCCTTCTTAAGATGCTTCTCAAGAAGTTCCATTTCCCTCTTTGTATCCATACACTGCCAGAAGCCCTTATGCATAAAGCTCATAAGTTGTCCCTCTTTGGCAAGTTTTTCAAGGGGAGCGCGTTCAAATACGGTTTCATCGCCCTCGATATAATCAAATATTTCGGGACCGAGCACCATATAACCTGCATTGATGGGAGCGGAGTCATTTTTATTCTTCTCGCGGAAGGATTTAACGGCATAGTCACCACCGATATCGAGAACGCCTTTTTCCTGATCCATAGTAACGGCGGTAAGGGTAGCAATTTTACCGTGCGCCTTATGGAACTCAACAAGTTCTTTGATGTTAACATCGCAAACGCCGTCGCCATAGGTCATCATAAAGGGCTCGTCCCCAATGTATTGCTGAATTCTCTTAATTCTTCCGCCGGTCATAGTGTTAAGACCGGTATCAACAACGGTAACCTTCCAGGGCTCACAATGCTGATTGTGAACTATCATATCGTTTTTACCGCTGGTAAAATCAAAGGTAATATCACTGTTATGAAGGAAATAATCTGCAAACCACTCCTTGATAACATGCTGCTTGTAACCTGCGCAGATTACAAACTCGGTGAAGCCATAGTGGGCATACTCCTTCATAATGTGCCAAAGAATCGGTTTGCCTCCGATTTCAAGCATTGGCTTGGGTTTGAATTGGCTCTCTTCGGAAATTCTGGTACCAAATCCGCCTGCAAGAATAACAACTTTCATAAACTTACATCCTTTGCTTTGTTATTATTTCGGGAGGGAATTTTGAAGGAGCCGTAGCCCTCTGTCGCATTGTAACATCTTCATTCCCCACACGCGCCATTACAAAAAGCGGTGCCCGATTAAAATATTTTCATAGGGCGCAACGCACCTATTCTATTATATTATATATTATAATTATAAAATAGTCAATGTTAATTTAGATAAGCAAACACGAATAATCCGAACCTGATTTTAAAGGCTCAATTTTCGTCTTTGCATTGTTAAAATACTCGTTAATCCGTCAGGATTAACTGCGTTTTGTGCCTCGCACAGCCAAAAATTCAACTCTTTAAAATTCTGCG
>JAFSAK010000089.1 GCA_017441045.1 Clostridia bacterium | reverse complement strand
ATTAACAAAATTTAAAATCCTTCAATTTCCAAAAGGTCTGCCTTTTTAAACCACTCAATTACCTGCTTATAATCATAGTGGGGTTCGCCTGTGAGATAGTGGTTTCTGAAAGTTTCGCCGTTTACGGTGAATTCGATAAGTAAAAGTCCCTGCTTTTCTATCATAGGAATCTGCGCCAATTTATAACTCGAAAGCGCGGGGGCTTGACCTTCGCCCGAAAGCAAAGTTTCACCCGTTTCTACATCGGTAACCTTATATGTAACCACGGTATCATCCTGGGTTTCGTTGGCGGCAATAAGTTCAAGTTTGCCCGCGGTTTTGGTGGGGTCGCGGAACATAAGCATAATGGGCTTTTGGATGCGGCAAATGGTGAAGTAAGCCATCTTCTTAACATAGTTATAGTCAACAATCGCATCAGAGAATTGAGGCCAACCGTCAAGAAGATTCCACCAGATAATGCCTGTTCTCTCCCACATATTAGAGCGGAACATTTCCAGCATATATTTAACGCCTTCGGACTGCAAGAATTGTGAAGCGAGGGCGAAATCCTCTAAAGTATCGGGAACGGATTCACCGAATACCTTTTCAATCTGGAAGCCCATAAGTGGTATACGGTAGGAGAAATCTGCGCCTACGCGGTCTTCCATACAAGCGGCGTGAATCTGCCATGCTTTATTATAATCCATTCTGTAAATGGAAGGAGCGGAGGCACATTCCTTAACAAAGTCCTTAAAGGGCCAAACATTTTCGGGCGCCAAGAATTTTCTGATACCCTCGGGAGAATTGCAACCGTGATAACCTGTTTCACTGGCAAAACGGGCAACGCTCTTTTTATAGTAATCCTGCTTATAATAGTGTCTGGGTCCCCAAAGATGATTTTCGGGAATTCGACCTGCCATACCGTCCTCAAATGCCTTTGTAGAGCAATAGGGTGAGGAGGGGAGATACTCGCGGCGTGGGTCAAGCTGCTCAATGATACGGGGAAGAACTTCGCGGGTTACATAGTTGGTCTTGGGGTCATAGCAATGAGAAATCGCTACATCAACCTCATTATCGCCTGCCCAAAGAATGATGGAGGGGTGTTGACGAAGGCGCTTTATGACCTTGGTTGCTTCAACTCTCATCCTATTGTGGAAATCCTCATCCTGAGGATACCAGGAGCATCCCATTCCAAAATCTTGCCAAACGGCAATACCGTTTTTATCGCAGTAATCGTAAAGTTCGTTCTGTTCGTAAACGTTACCGCCCCAGCAACGAATGATATTACTGCCCGATTCGCCAAGAAGTTCCAGCGCTTTCGGGAGGCGTTCTTTATCGCGGGAATGCAGAGCATCAAGGGGTACCCAGTTGGTACCCATAGCAAAGAAGGGCTTTTCGTTAATCATAAACTTAAAGTCGCCGTTGCCATCCTTATCGATATAATCGGTTTTGATAAGGCGAACTTTACGAACACCGTAATCAAAGGTTTTGGTATCCTTAACCTCGCCCTGATATTTAAGTTCTACCGTAACGTGATAAAGGTTGGGCTCACCCATACCTTTAGGCCACCAGAGCTTAACATTCGGAATATAGAAGGGGATAAGGTCATGGTTGTGCCAAAGTTTACGTTCGAATTCAACCACACTGTCGCCGCAAACACCCTTAAGGTGAACTGTATAATCGTGGCAAAAATCCTCGCTCATACGGGTGCGGATGAACATATATTGGTTGGCGGGGTCTGCAGATGGAGTCTGATTGCGGTTATAGATATATAATTCCTCAATCATATCCTCTTTATCGGTTACAAGGTGAACGGATTTCCATATACCGCCCGAAATAATACGGGGCATAATATCCCAACCATACATATGAGCGGCCTTTCTTACCGCAACGGCGCCCGTAGTAATGGTCTGGCAAGAGAAAATTCCTGCTTCGTAAATTTGGTCGCGGGCGGCAATCATAGTGGGGGTAATATGAACGGTAAGTTCGTTTTCACCGTTTTTAATGCTCCAGGCGGAAAGTTCGTGTTCAACGAGCATATTATCCGTAGAGCCGATGTATTCGCCGTTTAAATAGTAATCGGCATAGGTATCAACGCCTTCAAAAATGAAATAGGGAGCATCCTTGGCATCCCCTTCGAAATTAAAGGTGGTGCTATACCATAAATGGCGGTTTTCAAGGCGCTGCGCTTCAAGCGTATTAACATCATAATAAAGGTCTGGAATAAGGCCCTCTCTCATCATATCGATTTCGAAGTTACCGGGAACGGTACCCGTAATGGCTTTAATGCCCTTTTTATTAAGGTCATCGGCGCATACAACTTCACTGGCATAATCTTTGCAGTTTTTATTTTCTACTATGTAAAGTTGCCAGTTTCCGTCAAGGGTAAGCTTTGATTTATATTTTTCCATATAAACACACCTTTCGCAATGAGATAACAAATTATCTACCTTAATTATAACTATAGAACTGAATTTTAGCAACGATAAATTATTTTGATTTTTACGAAATTTTCGGAAAAAACCGAAATTTCACTAAAAAAATACGGGGTAGCGCACGGCTACCCCGTATTATATTGGATTTAATGATTTTGGCTAACGCTATTGATAGAGGTAATCTGAATCTGATTTTTGATTTCTTCTGCCGAGAAATCGCCCTCCATCTCTATTCTTACGGGCTTTTTATCGGTAATGGAGAAGAAGTTATCTGAAAGAACAGTATCAATGTTTTCAAAGGAAATTTCGATATTATGAACAAAGCTATCTGCCGAAAGATAAATAACGGTCTTGCCGTTTTCACTCTTAACTTCGGTATTAACTTTAACATCCTTATATTCGAAATGCTTAGGTTTGCAGATGAGGATTACTTGCTTGGAAACGAAATCGCCCTTTTCATCATAGAGTTCAGCAACGAAGAAGCGGGAATATTTGTCCTCACCGTTTACGTAGTCGGCGATATCAACGGTAGCAATATAATTTGCGGTCAATGATTTTGAGTTAACTGCGATTTCGCCATCTGCTACGGTATTAAGGTCCTTATCGCGAACGGCCCATTTAACACTTCCCTTGAAATCTTTCATAGTTTCATTGGAAATATTTACGCGCATAGTTGTTCTTGGAACATCGTAGGTATTGTAAACATTAGTGGTAACCTCGGTAATCTTGGGCATTTGGTTGCCCTTAGCATCCTCAACCGACATAAGAACAGGGGCAAAGAAGCGTCTTGCATAATAGTGAAGCGCTTTCCAACGGCCAAAATAGTCAATAGATGACCAAGAGGCAACGGGCCAACAGTCATTAATCTGCCAATAAAGTGCTCCCATACATCTGCCGCGGTTTCTTCTGAGATGCTCAACGCCGTATTTCATAGCATCGGCCTGATTTATCTGCGAAACAAAGCAAAGCTCGGGAAGACCCGCTACATAACGGTAATTTCTTGCCATATAGTCAAGAATCTTGCCGTTGGCTGCGCCGTTTTTATGATGGGATTCCATAACGCGAGTAAAGATATTTCTATCTTCGGGAAGGGTGAAGGATTCTATGGTTTTCATTGCGGGGAAGGACTGGAAACCAAACTCGGAAAGGAAGCGGAAATAGAATTTTCTATATTCGGTAAAGTCCTTAAGTCCGTGCCATACATCCCAATAGTGAGAGTCGCCCCAGTTGGTATCGTTGGGGTCCTTATCGTTCCAGCTGGATGTGGGGGAAGAAGGAATATAATAAACATCGGGAGCGAGTTCCTCGCAAATATCAGGCATAAGCTTATGGAAAATTTCCATATAAGCCATTTTGAAATCGTTCCAAACACCGCCGTCTTTTCTATAAGAAATGGATTGCTCAATTTCGTTATTGCCTGCAAAGAGGGTTAAAGAGGCGTGATTGCGAATTCGCTTTACAACATCGCGGATTTCGGCAGAAAGATTTTCACCGATTTTCTTGGTGTAACGAACGCATCCGCAGGCATACATAAAGTCCTGCCAGACAAGAAGTCCCTTTTGGTCGCAAAGGTCATAGAAATAGTCACTTGGATAATATCCGCCGCCCCAAACGCGAAGCATATTATAGTTTGCTTTAACGCTGTCGTCGGTGAGCCGGTCAAGAACTTCTCTCGTGATGCGGGGGAATATGCTATCCTCGGGGATATAGTTCGCGCCCATACAGAAGATGGAAACGCCGTTAACTACTACTGTGAAATCCTTGCCGTAATTATCCTTAAGGGAATGAACGGTAAGGGTGCGAAGACCGATTTTTTGGGAGTTAGTATCAAGGACTTCGCCGTTTTTAATAAGTTTGGTTTCTACAGTATAAAGTATCTGTTCACCGTATCCTCTGGGCCACCAAAGCTCAGGGTCATCAATAATAACTGTGCCTACGCCGTCATCATACTCTGCGGTATAAACCTTAGCGCCCAACGTGACGGTGGTTTCGAAAGAATCGGTTTCACCGGTAATTTCTGGGGTAATAGTTAAAACTACGCTACCGTCGGCTCTGTGTCTTTGACGGATTTCTACCTCTTCGATTTTACTATCAAAGGCCAAAAACTCGCACTTGCCATAGATACCCATATCGGGGAGTTGTGGGCCCCAGTCCCAACCTGACATACAGAACGCCTTTCGCAGTTGATTTGTACCGTGAATAGAATCTCCAAGGCCAAATATTTCGTGCTGAAGCTGCTGACGCTCCATTTCGAGAATGGGAGAATTTATGTATATAAGAAGGGTGTTTTCTCCTTCTTTTACCTTGCCCTTAACGTCGAAAACAAATCTCCTATGCATATTCTCGGTATGGGCAATTTTCTTGCCATTAAGATAAATATCGCAGATGGTATCGATATTTGCAAGGCGAAGGGTCTGATATTCTTTTGAAAGGTCTTCGGCGGTTGCGGTGAAAACCGTCTCGAAAGAACAATCGTTACGGCACATATCCCTTGCGGCATATTCATTATCACGCCAGAAGGGGTCTTCCATTTTATCGTTTTCTAAAAGAATCGAGTAAAATGAGCAAGGGGAAGTAACATCGTTTATAGCGATATCTCCCGTTTTAAAGTTCCATTTACTAAAAATCATAAAAATTCCTCACTTATTATGTTTTTATATTTTTAATGATTTTGACTGACACTGTTAATAGAGGTAATCTTAATTTCCTTTTCGATTTCCTCTACTGAGAAATCGCCCAAGGTTTCTATTCTCACGGGTTTCTTATCGGTAATAGAGAAGAAGTTATCCGAAAGAACGGTATCAATGTTTTCAAAGGAAATTTCAATATTATGAATAAAGCTATCTGCCGAAAGATAAATAATGGTCTTACCGTTTTCGCGCTTAACCTCGGTATTAACTTTAACTTCCTTATATTCAAAATGCTTAGGTTTGCAGATTAAAATTACTTGCTTGGAAACGAAATTGCCCTTTTCATCGTAAAGTTCGGCAACGAAGAAGCGGGAATATTTATCGTCACCCTTAACCCACTCGGATACATTAACATCACCAATATACTTGGAGGTAAGAGATTTTGTATCGGCACTTGATTCGCCTTGGGTGATTATGTTAAAGTCGGTGTCCTTTACGTACCATTTAACTGTTCCCTTAAAGTCAACCATCGTTTCATTGGAAATATTTATTCTCATATTTGTTCCCGAATCTTCTACTGACATAAGAACAGGGGCAAAGAAGCGTTTTGCATAGTAGTGTAACGCTTTCCAACGGCCAAAATAGTCAATAGATGACCAAGAGGCAACGGGCCAACAGTCATTAATCTGCCAGTAAAGTGCTCCCATACATCTGCCGCGGTTTCGGCGAAGATGCTCAACGTTTTCCTTCATTGCATCGGCTTGGTTTATTTGGGAAATATATGTAATTTCGGGGAGTCCGTGTACATATCTATAGCTTCTCGCCATAAAATCAAGAATTTTACTGTTGCCGCCGCCGTTTTTCTGATGGGATTCCATAACGCGAGTAAAGATATTTCTATCTTCGGGAAGTGTGAAGGATTCGATGGTTTTCATCGAGGGGAAGGATTGGAAACCAAATTCGGAAAGGAAACGGTGATAGTAATTTCTGCAGTCCTTAAAATCTTTGCAAGCGCCCCAAACATCCCAATAGTGAGTGTCACCATGATTTGGGTCAAATGGAGTTACATCATTCCAACCGCTTGTGGGCGAACAAGGAAGATAAAAAACATCGGGGGCATACTTTTTGCAGATATTAGGCATAAGACGTTGGAAAATTTCCACATAGGCAATTCTGAAATCGTTCCAAATATGTGCCTCTCTTCTATATCCCAAAGATGATTCGATTTCGTTATTTCCGCAGAAAAGCGCCAAAGATGTGCGGTTACGAAGTCGCTTTATATTATCTATAATCTCGGGCTCCAGATTGGCTTTAACTTCATCGTTAAAGGTAACGAGGGTACAGGCATACATAAAGTCCTGCCAAACGAGAAGACCTTTCTCGTCGCAAAGGTCATAGAAATAATCGGTGGGGTAATATCCGCCGCCCCAGATTCTAAGCATATTATAGTTTGCGGCAATACTATCGTCAATAAGGCGCTTGATAACGTCCTTTGTGATTCTCGGGAAGATGTTATCCTCAGGGATATAGTTAGCACCCATACAAAATATAGAAACACCGTTAACTACTACGGTAAAATCCTTTCCGTATTGGTCGCGAAGAGAATGAACACGCATAGTGCGAAGACCGATTCTCTGGCTATTGGTATCAAGAACCTTGCCGTTTTTAATCAGCTTGGTTTCTACGGTATAGAGGGGTTGCTCACCGTAACCTCTGGGCCACCAAAGTTCAGGGTCCTCAATAACAACTGTGCCAATGCCGTTTTCATAATCTACGGCATAAACTTTATCACCAAGTGTGACGTTTGTTTCGAAAGAGTCGGCTTCACCTGTGACTTCGGGGGTAATAGTTAAAACTACGGT
>JAFSAK010000088.1 GCA_017441045.1 Clostridia bacterium | reverse complement strand
GCCTTATCCGACTTGAATATTCGGCGGAAGGCAAGTTTGAAGACAGAGCAACTCAGGTGGTTTTCCATAGAGATTTCCCTGAATGTAAATTCTCGGCAAATTTAAGCGACGGTATTTTGACTGCCGAAACCGATGAAATTATTATTACTTATAAGGAAAACGCCGATTTTTCCGCAGACACCTTAAAAATCAAGCTTAAAGCCGAGCCCGCAAGCGAATGGAAATTCGGCGAGGAGTTTGAAACCCTAGGCGGCACCGCTCGCACACTTGATTGTATTAACGGACGTTGCGCCGTTGATAACGGTGTTATTTCGCGGAACGGATTTTCGGTTATTGATGATAGTGAGTCGATGTGCCTCGGAGAAGACGGTTGGATAGAAACCCGCAAAGAAGAAAAGGATATTTATTTCTTCGGTTACGGTTTTGATTATAAACAAGCCGTTAAAGATTTTTATAAATTAACGGGCGCTCCTCCTATGCTTCCCGCTTATGCTCTCGGCAACTGGTGGAGTCGCTACTATGCATATACTCAGCAGGAATATATCGATTTAATGGAACGCTTTAAAGCTGAGGATATTCCTTTCTCGGTTGCCGTTATCGATATGGATTGGCATAAGACGAGCGCTCAAGTACCCGAAGAGGTTAAAAAGCTTGATGTGTCTTATTTTACTAACGGTTGGACGGGATACAGCTGGAATAAGGAGCTTTACCCTGACCACGAGGCCTTTTTAAAGTATCTGCGCGATAACAATTTAAAAACGGCTTTAAATCTTCATCCCGCAAGTGGCGTTGCCGCCCACGAGGATATGTATGAGGAGATGGCAAAGGCCTGCGGCATAGACCCGGCAACTAAAAAGAGGGTTCCCTTCAATGTAATATCTAAAGAGTTTATGAAAAACTACTTTGACATTCTTCACCACCCTCACGAAGAAAGCGGGGTTGATTTTTGGTGGATGGATTGGCAGCAAGGAACGGATTATTGGTGGATTCACCAACCCAATAAAGATGGCAACTTAAAAGACCCACTTGAAAAAATCGACCCACTTTGGATGCTTAACCATCTTCATATTCTTGATATTTCGAGAAACGGTAAAAGACCTATGTTCTTCTCCCGTTACAGTGGCCCTGGCTCCCACCGTTACCCAGTAGGATTTTCGGGTGATACATATATAACCTGGGATTCGCTTGAGTTCCAGCCCGAATTTACGGCCACCGCATCTAATGTTGGCTATAGTTTCTGGAGTCACGATATCGGCGGTCACTGTGCGGGCTATAGTGACCCCGAACTTATTACCCGTTGGTTCCAACTTGGCGTGTTTTCACCCATAAACCGTCTGCACAGCTCAAATAATAATTTTATACTCAAAGAACCTTGGACATTTGGCAAAGCGTATGAGCATATACTTAAAAAAGCTTTAAGGCTTCGTCATCAGCTGTTCCCGTATATTTATACAATGAATTACAGTTGTCATAAGGAGCTAGAGCCGCTTGTTCAGCCCATGTATTACGCCAATCCCAAAAACTCGGGCGCTTATGAGAATAAAAATCAGTTTATGTTTGGCTCCGAGCTTTTAGTATGCCCAATAACCGAACCCTGCGATGATGTTGCATATATGGCCAAAACAACGGGTTGGTTACCAAAGGGAGATTGGTTTGATTTCTTTAACGGCACACGCTATGTAAGCCGCAAAGGCAGAATAATGGATTTCTATAGAAAACTCGAAGATTATCCCGTATTTGCCAAGGCGGGCGCCATTGTCCCTATGAACACTCATAAAGTTCATGATAACACCTTAGGTTCAAAAGCGGAAATGGATATCTGTGTATTCCCCGCAGCATCTAATAGTTTCACTCTTTATGAGGATGAGGGCGAGTACAACAATTATAAAAATGGCGCATTCTCAACCACCGAAATGTCGCTTTCTTGGGGAGAAACCGCTACCTTTAAGATTGCCGCGGCCAAGGGCGATACTTCACTGATTCCTAAAGAAAGAAAATGGAATATCCATCTTCGCGGATTTAATAAATATATCAAGGTTAATCCCACCGTAAACGAAAAAGAGGTAAAGGCCGATACCTATTATAATGCTCAAACTCTTACCACGGTTATCACTATTACCGCAAAAACGAGCGATGAGGTTAAGTTGAAGATTGAGGGCGAAAACCTTATTACTGATAACGGCGATATTAAGGGCAAAATCGAGCAAATTCTTATAAATAGCCAAATTGCTCAAAATAGTAAGCTTAAGTTTTTTGAGGCGGCAATTTTCGAAGGCTATTCAGGTTTAAATAGGTACCGCCGTATGCAAAACGTAGCGGACCCAACTTATGAGGAAAAATATGTACTTGAAGCTATAAAAGAGCAGCTTACTCTTTCAGCTGATATATATGAAGATTGGGATGGAATTAAGCATGGAAATTAATAAAAGATTTAAATGGAAGGTTAGTCCTAAAGCAAACGGAAAGAGTATGTTAATCGGAAATAACTACCGTTTTACCGCTTTAACCGACCGCCTTATCCGACTTGAATATTCGGCGGAAGGCAAGTTTGAGGATAGAGCAACTCAGGTGGTTTTTCATAGAGATTTCCCTGAATGTAAATTCTCGGCAAATTTAAGCGACGGTATTTTGACTGCCGAAACAGATGAAATTATTATTACCTATAAGGAAAATGCCGAGTTTACAGGAGATACCCTAAAAATCAAACTTAAAAACGAACCCGCAAGCGAGTGGAAGTTTGGTGAGGAGTTTGAAACTCTGGGCGGCACCTATAGGACCCTTGATATGACCCACGGCAGAACGCCCACCGATAACGGCGTTGTATCAAGAAACGGATTTTCGGTTATTGATGATAGCGAGTCATTGTGCCTCGGTGAAGACGGTTGGATAGAAACCCGCAAAGAAGAAAAGGATATTTATTTCTTCGGTTACGGTTTTGATTATAAACAAGCCGTTAAGGATTTCTATAAATTAACGGGAGCTCCTCCTATGCTTCCCGCCTATGCTCTCGGCAACTGGTGGAGCCGATTTTATAAATACACTCAAGATAGTTATATCGCCCTTATGGATAAATTTGCAGAGGAAGATGTGCCGTTTTCTGTCGGCGTAATTGATATGGATTGGCATATCGTTAAAGTTCCCGATGAGTATAAGGAAGCGGATTGGCGTTTTACATACGGTTGGACGGGATATAGCTGGAATAAAGAATTTTTCCCCGATTATAAAAAATTCCTCAAGGAACTAAAAGATAGGAATATTAAAACATCTCTTAATCTTCACCCCGCCGCAGGAGTTGCCGCCCACGAGGATATGTATGAAGAAATGGCAAAGGCCTGTGGAATTGACCCTGCCACCAAAAAGAGAGTGCCATTTAATGTTTTATCAAAAGAGTTTATGAAAAACTACTTTGACATTCTCCACCACCCTTACGAAAATGACGGAATTGATTTTTGGTGGATGGATTGGCAGCAAGGAACGGATTATTGGTGGATGCACGAAGCAAATCGCGACGGCAATTTACAAGATCCCCTTGAAAAAGCCGACCCTTTATGGATGCTTAACCACTATCATATAATTGATATTATGCGTGACGGCAAAAGACCAATGTTCTTCTCCCGATATAGCGGCCCCGGTTCCCATAGATACCCCGTAGGTTTTTCGGGAGATACCTATGTTTGTTGGGATTCATTGGATTTTCAACCCGAATTTACCGCCACTGCATCTAATGTGGGCTATAGCTTCTGGAGTCACGATATCGGCGGTCATACAAGCGGATATATGAACGGCGAAATTTATACCCGATGGCTTCAATTCGGCGTATTTTCACCCATTAATCGCCTTCATAGCAGCGGCGACCAATATCTTGCCAAGGAGCCATGGGGACACGGAAAGGAATATGAGGGTGTGCTTAAAAAGTGGTTGCGACTTCGCCATCAGTTATTCCCCTATATTTATACTATGGTTTATAAAAACCATAAAGACGGGGAGCCCCTTATAAGACCTTTATACTATGATTATCCCAAGTGCGATAATGCGTATAAATATAAAAATCAGTATATGTTTGGATCAGAACTTTTGATCTGTCCCATAACCGAGCCGAGTGATAGCATAGTAAATCTCGGCAAAGCAACGGGTTGGTTACCAAAGGGAGATTGGTTTGATTTCTTTAACGGCACACGCTATGTAAGCCGCAAAGGCAGAATAATGGATTTCTATAGAAAACTCGAAGATTATCCCGTATTTGCAAAGGCGGGCGCCATTGTTCCTATGCAACCTCATAGGGCGAGGGATAATAAATTATGCCCGAAACCTGAAATGGATATCTATATATTCCCGGGCGCTAACGGTGAGTTTACCCTTTATGAAGATGAAGGCGAATATGAAACCTTTGAAAAAGGCGCCTTTGCTACTACCCGTATGTCACTTTCGTGGGGCGATATCGCTACCTTTAAAATTGAAAGCGCAAAGGGTGACACTTCGCTTATCCCAAAAATCCGCGCATACAGAATTTACCTTCGCGGCTTTAATAAGGATATAAAGGTTAGCGCATTCGTAGGTGGCAAAGAAGTCCCGTGTGAAAGTTCTTATAATGCGGAAACTCTAACGGTTTCACTTTCGATTGTTGCCAAAACAAGCGAGGAAATAGAGCTTAAAATTGAAGGCGAAAACCTCGTTACCGATAACGGCGATTTGCAGGAAAGAGTTTATAAAATAGTAAGAGGCGCAAAGGTTTCTATGTCCCGAAAGGGCTTTATAAATCAGGCAATGCATATGGACAATTATAATCACCGCTACAAGACCTGCCGAATCAACTTCGAATCCTTCGAAGAAAGAAATTTTGAAGGGGCAATACGCGAACAATTAATGCTCCTTGCAGATGAGTTTGAAGATTAAAATTAAAGAAGGAACGGCTATTTGCCGTTCCTTCTTAGTTATAATTGCTTTCGGCAAGGTATGAGATATGAACTCGGCTATGCCGAGTTCATATCTCATAATCTTTATCCGTTATTTCTTTTAAAGAATCCTTCAAAATATCCAGCGCGGCCTTACATATAAGGATACAAATACCCAAACTTGCGATTTTATCCATAATGGGAAATCCAATCCGAGAAACCAGAACGCCTATAAGGGCGCCCAGGGTACTGAAAACATCACTTCGATGATGATAGGCATCGGCAAGCAATGCTTTGGAATCATATTTAGCGGCATAAATATAAGTAAAACGGAACAAAAACTCCTTAACCGCCAAAGCAATAATTGCAATTATGAGAGCAAGGGGCGTAGGGGTTTCGGCGTCTCCGAAATCACCCTTTATAATGTGAACGAGAGCGGAAATTCCTATAAAAATTCCCGTAACAAGCAAGAAGAAACCTATAATTGCCGAAGCGATATATTCAAATTTTTCTCGGTTAAAATTAAACCTTTTTTTACCGCTTTTTCCCGAAAGCCAAAGTCCTGAAATTATTATTATGTTTCCTAAAATATCGGCGGCAGAGTGTATGCCATCGCTAATAAGGGAGCCGCAGTTGGATAATATTCCCCCCGAAAATTTCAGTACACTTAAAAATATATTTCCTATAAGCCCAACGGCGCTTATCCGCACGGTTTTTTGAGCGTAGGATAGGTTGCAGTTCATATCATATCAAACCCTAAAAAAATAGTGACAGGAAGCGGTTTTACACTTCCTGTCACTCTATTATATTAAGGTTATATATCAGGGGTTACAAAAGGAAATTTTTAAGTTCTCTTGAAAGTCGGGCAACGGGCAGGCCAACAACATTAAAATAGTCACCGCAGATGCCTTTAACGAGCACCGCGCCCTTTCCTTGAATTCCATACGCGCCCGCTTTATCACAATACTCATTTGTATCAAGATAAGCGTTAATTTCTTCATCGGCAAGAGGGTAAAACTCCACCTTCGTTACCTCGCTGAAGGAGATTTCTTTTCCCCCTTTTACAATAGCGCAACCCGTTATAACCAAGTGGGTTTTCCCCGATAAAGATTTAAGCATTAAAAACGCATCCTCGCGGGAAGATGGTTTGCCGAGAATTCTATCCTCTGAAATTACGCAGGTATCTGCCCCTATTATTAAGGAATCGGGATGGTTTTTGCCAATATGCCTTGCCTTTTGTAAACTCAAATAAGCGGGGGCATCAAGGGGGCTTATTCCTTCGGGAATGGTTTCATCAATATCGGCGGGGATGCAGGTATAATGGGGTATAATTTTTTCTAAAAGTTCCTGCCTTCTCGGTGAAGCCGAGGCAAGAATAAAATTATCAGAGAAATTCATAGGTCATATCCGATATAACACAGTAGGTATCGGCCTTTAACCCTCCTTCTTTTCTTATGTCAAAACCGATATAGGCGTATTTTGCCTCTGCGGGAATCGTGACAAAATCGCCGTCCAATGAAAGATGATTTCGGGAGGCGTATATATGGGAATTAAGTGGCGCGCCGAAGGATACGAAATCATCGTACATATCCGCAAGCATAATAATTGAACTGTCCTTTTTGTCGGTGGCGAGGGTGGATTTGCAGAATTCGTTTTGGTGCTTGTATGAGCCCAGAAGTTTTACAGAGCGGAAACCGTTCACATCTATTCTTCGGTAAAAACCAATGGCTTCCCGAGGTAAATCTTTTTTGATTTTTACGGTAAACAGAGTTTTACCGTCCTCGGTTTCCGTGGCGGATATATCCAAATCCTTCAAATCCGCAGATGATAAATTGTGATAATAATCGAAACCGCCCTGT
>JAFSAK010000010.1 GCA_017441045.1 Clostridia bacterium | reverse complement strand
GGCCTTGCTTTTGGATGTGGATAATACTATGTCCACCCATCACGGCACCATCCTCACAGAAGGACTTATGGATTGGATTAAAATGATGCAGGAAAGCGGCATAAAACTTATGGTTTTATCTAATTCCAAAAGAAAAAGAATCGAGCCCTTTGCAAATCGTATCGGTCTTCCTTTTATATCCCTCGGTTGCAAACCCTTACCTTTCGGATATCTTCGCGGTAAAAAGCGCCTCGGTGTAAAATGCCGCGAAGTAGCCATAGTAGGCGACCAAATTTTTACCGATATTTTGGGCGGTAGATGCGTTGGAATAAAAACCATACTTTTAACACCTATAAAACTTGAAGACGGTTGGAGTTTTAAAATCAGAAGATACCTTGAAAAAGGCGTATATAAATTGCATAAGATAACTGATTATGAGGAGAAATAAATATGTCAGCAAAATTCGGTCCCGCAGGTAATTCTTTAAGTTTTGCCGCTATGGGATATAAACATAGTTTGCAAGTTCCCGAGTATCTTACTAAAATGGGACTTGATGCATTTGAATATCAGTGCGGCAGAGGCGTTAATATCGGCGTTGATAAGGCCGCAGAACTTGGTAAACTGGCAAAAGAAAAGGGAATAACCCTATCCCTTCACGCGCCTTATTATATCTCTCTGTCCTCGATTGAGGAGGCAAAGCGTCTTAATTCAATAAATTATATTTTAGCTTCCGCCAGAGCGGTTAACGCTATGGGTGGCAATAGAATTATTGTTCATACCGGCTCCTGCGGAAAAATAAGCCGCGAAGAAGCGCTGACACTCGCTATAGATACAATGAAAAAATCCATAGAAGCCCTTGATAATGAGGGACTCGGTCATATTCATATATGCCCCGAAACTATGGGTAAGGTTAATCAACTTGGGACACTTAATGAAGTTTTGGCACTTTGTTCCATAGATGAGCGACTGATTCCTTGCATCGATTTTGGTCACTTAAATGCCCGCGATTTAGGATGCTTTAAAACCCTTGCCGATTATGAAAAGGTATTTACGGAGATAGAGAATAAATTAGGTCTTGACCGCCTTAAAACCTTCCACTCCCATTTTTCAAAAATTGAATATACTGCGGGCGGGGAAAAGAAACATCTTACATTTGAGGATACGGTTTTCGGTCCCGATTATGAGCCCGTTATGGAACTGACGTATAAATACGGATGCTCCCCCATATTTATCTGCGAATCCGATGGCACTCAGGCCGAAGATGCAAAAAAAATGAAAGAATATTATCAGAAAATTTCTAAATAAGGGGAACTTTATGAAAATAAAAACAAAAGTAAAACCTTATAGCGAAGTAATAAAACTCACCCCTCGAAAACACCAAAAGCCCTTAAAACCAAGCATACTTCTCGCGTTTGTGATAAGGGTTTTATCCTTTTTTACCCTCTTGGGTGTGGGCTTTAAATATGAAAAAATCGGTATGGAAAAACTCTCGAAAAAAGAGCCCGTTTTGATACTGATGAATCATTCGAGTTTTATCGATTTGAAAATTGCAAGCGCCTTGCTTTTCCCTCGAAGGTATAATATTGTTATGACTTCCGATGGATTTGTCGGCAAAAATCTTTTAATGCGGCTTATCGGTTGCATACCAACCCAAAAATTTGTGGGGGATAGCGTTCTTGTCCGCGATATTCTGCATTGCGTTAAAAATAATAAAACTTCAATTCTTCTATACCCTGAAGCAAGTTACAGTTTTGACGGCACCGCCACAACTCTTCCCGAAAGTATCGGAAAACTTATTAAGAAACTTGGTATCCCCGTAGTAATGATTAAAACCTTTGGCGCCTTTGCGTATGACCCTTTATATAACGGACTTCAGATAAGAAAAACCAATATTTTCGCAACGCAAGAATATTTGCTTTCTTCCAATGATATAAAAGAAAAATCATTTGAGGAAATCAATGATATTATAAACCGCGAATTTTCTTTTGATAATTTTAAGTGGCAGCAGGAAAACGGCGTTAAAATTACCGAAGATTTCAGAGCGGATTTTCTAAACCGTGTGCTTTATAAATGCCCTAACTGTGATGCCGAAGGAAAAACCGAGGGCAAGGGTATAACCCTTACCTGCAAAAACTGCGGAAAGGTTTATGAGCTTTCTGAAGACGGTTTTATGAAGGCACGGGTAGGCGAAACCGAATTCCCCCATATTCCCGATTGGTATAAATGGGAAAGGGAAAAGGTAAAAGAGGAAATATTATCAGGCGAATATAATCTTGATATAGATGTGGATATCTATATGATGATAGATTCTAAATGTGTCTATAATATCGGTGAAGGCCGCCTTACCCATAATAAAGATGGATTTCATCTTGTTGGAGAAGGTGGACTTGATTACCGCCAAGAGCCCAAGGTTTCATATTCTTTATACGCCGATTATTTCTGGTACGAAATTTCTGATGTTATTTGTATTGGCAATAGCAAAGCCCTTTACTATTGCCTACCTAAAGAAGAGGGCGATATAGTTGCCAAAACCCGATTGGCAACAGAGGAATTATATAAATTGAATAGGTAAATAAAAAATAAAGGAGACACTTCGCGAAGAAGAGGTCTCCTTTTTATATAGCTAATGTGAAGTTTTTGCTATCGCAAAAGTGAAGTTGTAACAAGCTACAGAGAAGTATTTGGGCTAAAGCCCAAAAGTGAAGTTAAGTTTGCCGTAAAACACTTGCGAAGCAAACTTAACTACGAAGTAACTTCACTGCCCTATGGCAACTTCACTTGCCCTTTAGGGCAAACTTAGTTTTTACAGATGTGTGCAGATAACCTCTGCGACGCCCGAAAGAATAACCCTCATATTTGCAGGAATTAAAACACTGTCGCCTTTTTTAACCTTCATATTTCCAAGGGGGTACGAAAGGTTTGCTTCACCGCTTAAAACCAAAACCGAAATGAAACTATCCTTTTCATAAAGCCCTGCAGCGCCGTTGAGTGTCAATAGATCGGTGGTGAAAAGATCGCATTTAGCGAGATTCCTTGATACACCGAAAGGATAAAGAGTAAGTTCTCCAACATCACCGTCATTTCTTTTAGGCGGCGCGGTTTCGGTAACATCAAGGGCCTTTTCAATGTGTAAAGGACGGGGTTTCCCGTCGGCGCCGAGACGACCGTAGTCACTAACTCTATATGTAGTATTGGAGTTTTGCTGAATTTCAGCAATTAAAATTCCCTTGCCGATGGCATGTAGGGTGCCCGCCTCAATAAAGAAAACATCACCCTTTTTAACGGGAACAACATTACAAACCGAAGTTATGGTATTATCTCTTATTCTGCGCTCAAATTCATCCTTACTTATATGGCGGTTGAAACCGTAAACAAGTTTGGAATCTTCTTCACAGTCAACTACATACCACATTTCAGTCTTTCCGTATTCGCCCTCGTTTTTAAGAGCGTAAGCATCATCGGGATGCACCTGAATAGAAAGTCGGTCCTTGGCATCAATAAGTTTTATAAGGATGGGGAAGTAGGGGAAAGCGGCGGCGTTTTTGCCGATGCCTTTTTCACCCCAAATTTCCAGAACTTCGCTTAAAGTTTTGCCCGAAAATTCGCCGTTTTTAACTATGTTTTCACCATTTTTATGGCAAGAAAGCACCCATGCTTCTGCCGCCTTTTCACAATCTGCGGTAAAACCATATTCATCCAAAAGTCGTCTGCCGCCCCATAAAAAATCTTTTATAGGCGCTTTTAATAATAACGGATACATAAATTCATCTCCCATATTAATATCCTATTATGCGGTCTGGTAAAACCTGACCGCTTTTTCCATAAAATCAGGGGTTACTCCAAAATATTCTGCCAAAGAATATAAATTATCATATCCGGAGTTGAGGGCTTTTTTATAACTTGATTTAGGAACAAGTTTTTTAATCGCCCAATTTTGAGCCCGTCTTTCGTGCTTTTCACGAATATCAAGGGCGGAATAAATATTATAAAAACTAAAGGTTACGCAGTGACCGAGTTCGTGAGCCAAACAGACCTTTTCTCTGGCGCCAGAAATATCATTATCCATACCGATATAGAGGTTATCGCCGTTCTTTACCGAAACAGAGGAGTTTTGGGGCAGGGAAAATCTGTCTACAATAATGCCCTCACGCTCTGCAATGCGGTAAAGCTTATTTGTTTCCATTCTCTCTCTCCTTAATATATTCGGCATAACGCTTAACTTCGTTCCACATTTCATCAGTCACATTCTCAGCGCCGCCGAAAAGGGCGACCTTTAATGCATCTTCATTAAATGGGGTGGGTTCTTTGCCATAGAGGTAGTCAACGCTAACGCCGAAATAATCTGAAATTTTAGATAAAGTTTCAGCAGAAAGGGATTTGGTTCTGCCGTTTTTAAAATCCGAAAGGGATGCTCTCGGTATAGAACACTCACTGCACAAAAAAGTGATATTAATGCCCTTTTCTGCGCATAAATGCTCTATTCTTTCGTAGATTCCTGTCATAAACTTTGTCCCCTTGTTTTTGAATAAAAATTCGAAAATTCGTAAATTAACACTTGACATTTACGTAAAACCGTAATATAATAACCTTGCGATTACGAATTTCCGTAAAATTCCTCTTTGCAAATACAATTATATTACAAAATTCCGTAATTGTCAAGAACTATTCAAAAGGAGAAACAAGGATGTACAATTTTCAGGACTGCGAAGAAATCAGACATTGCCGCTACTGTGGCGCCCGTATTAAAGGAACGCCCAGAGATTACTGTGACAAGGAGTGCAGAATTAAAGGACAACGGCTTTGGGCCCGTGAGCAAAGAAGGCGCAGAAGGTGGCTTCAAAATCCCATAAATCGCATAGTCGGTCAGGTGGAAAACTACAATAAAATACATAAAACAAATTACAGTTACGGTCAGTTTGTGGCCTTTTGCCTGCCAAAACTTATTAAGGAGGGTTAAAATGACGGTTGGTGAAAAGAGGGAATTTTTGAAAAAATACAGAATTCTCGTCAGCAAGATAAAAAGATTAAAAGAAATGCTTGAAGGCGATACCGAGCGCAAAGAAAAATACATAAAGGAAATAGGAATTGCCCGCGGCATCCGCGATAAAATCGAAGATATGATAGAAAGGGTAGATGGGGGGATTTTAAGCGAGGTGCTTTTTCAGAAATATGTATGCGGCAAATCCATTGAAGCTACTGCCCTCACCCTTAATTACAGTAAGCGCCAGATAGAGCGGTTACATCTTCGCGCTTTACAAAAATTAGATATGGTTTTTTTAGTATTTTAATCTTTACAAATAGCCCGCTGGGCTATATAATATTTATATTAAGAACATTTGTTTGGAGGGATTATATGGCGGAAAGAGTTATATTGCACTGCGACCTTAATAACTTTTTTGCATCTGTATCCCTCCTATCTAATGTTACCCTTTATAATTTGCCCGTAGCGGTGTGCGGCAGCGTAGAGGCGCGGCACGGTATCGTCCTTGCCAAAAATGAAATTGCCAAAGCGTATGGCGTTAAAACGGCAGAGGCAATTTGGGAGGCCAAACTTAAATGTCCCGATCTTGTGACCTTGCCGCCCGATTATAAAAAGTATAACGAATATTCCGTTCTTGCCCGTAAAATTTACGAGAGATATACCGATTTAATAGAGCCCTTCGGAATAGATGAATGTTGGCTCGATGTTACGGGAAGTACCCGTGTTTTCGGGTCAGGTGAGGAAATAGCGTATAGGATAAAGAATGAAATTAAAAGGGAACTCGGAATTACGGCTTCGGTGGGAGTAAGTTTTAATAAAGTGTTTGCGAAACTCGGCTCCGATATGAAAAAGCCCGATGCGGTAACGGTGATTTCCAGAGAAAATTTCAAAGAAAAAGTATGGCCGTTACCCGTATCCGATTTACTTTTTATAGGTAAAAATACGGCGGAAAAACTAAAAAATTCGGGAGTTTTCACCATAGGTGATATCGCCCTTTGCGGAGAAAATATGCTTTCCCGCCTTCTTGGAAAAAACGGACTTATGCTAAAAACTTATGCTTTAGGCGAGGATATTTCACCCGTAACACCGCCTTGCGAGGATGATATGCCTAAAAGCATCGGAAGGAGTGTCACTCCTGACCACGATATAAAGGATGCAGAAGAGGTCTGGAAAATTTTCCTCGAAATTTCCGAGGATATTTCTAGGCAACTTCACGCTAAAGATTTGTACGCTACCTGCGTTCAGGTGCATACGCGGGATACCTCTCTCAATATAAAGGAGTTCGGAAAAACTTTTTCTATACCTTCAAATATATCCATTATGTTGGCAAAAAGAGCCCTTTCGATTTTTGAGGATAACTATAAATGGTCTTTGCCCTTACGCTCGGTTGGCTTTAGGGTTACGGGACTTAAAAATGATAACGTTGCTATTCAACAGGATATATTCGGCGATATAAATGAGGATAAAAAAGCCGAGATAATTGAGGATTCTATTTTAACTTTAAGAGAAAAATTCGGTGAAAACAGCATAAAAAGAGGAAGAAATGTAAAATAATATTAAATTTTAAAGTTAATAATTGACCGAGTCCGCTTGTTTTGATATAATAATAGCAATTTATATTTATCTGTTAGAAAAGAAGTGTTTCCTATGAAATATGTAGTGCTTTTGTGTGACGGTATGGCCGATACAAAAAATGATGTTTTGGGCGGCAAAACCCCTATGGAATTAGCCCATAAACCCTTTATGGATAAACTTGCCGAAAAGGCAATGGTGGGTATGTGCCGCACCGTTGCGGATGGACTTAAGCCCGGAAGCGATGTTGCCAACCTTTCGGTTATGGGATATGACCCTATGGTCTGTTATACGGGTCGTTCGCCTTTGGAAGCGGCTTCCATCGGCATTGATTTAAAGGATACCGATGTTACCCTTCGTTGTAATCTTGTTACCCTTTCGGAAGAAGAAAAGTTTGAAGAAAAAACTATGGTTGATTACTGCGCGGGGGATATATCCACCAAAGAAGCGGAAGAGATTATCAAAACCGTAGAAGAAAAACTCGGAAATGAAATTTATAAGTTTTATAGCGGCGTAAGTTATCGGCATTGCTTAGTGGTTGATAAGGGAACTACCGATTTAGGCGAAATGACTCCGCCTCACGATATAAGCGGCAGAGTTATAGGGGAGTATTTAAGCGATAGCGAAAATGCTAAGCCCTTAATTGACCTTATGAAAAAAAGCAATGAATTTTTAAAGGACCACCCCG
>JAFSAK010000087.1 GCA_017441045.1 Clostridia bacterium | reverse complement strand
TTGATTTCTAAGATTTCTCTTGGAATCGTCGGGTCCTTATTATTGTCGTTGTTTAATTTTCAAGGTTCGGTTTTACACACCCTCTCGCAAAGGTGCCCGATTATATTACCACAACCACTCCCTTTTGTCAACACTTTTTTTGAAGTTTTTTTAACTTTTTTAAAAAATTTTTTTGGCTTGTGTTTTTCAAAACAAAAAGGTGCTATATCTTGTGGATAAGCGGTGTTTTGCACATAATAAGGGGATGGTTTTCCATCCCCTCATACATCATTATTTCCAATTTGCACCAAATTATTCAGCGGTTAATTTTTTCGCAAACTCACCGAGTTCATCCTTACTGAAAAATTCTATGGTGATTGTTCCCTTGCCCTCGCCGTTCGGTTTTATGTAAACCTTTCTGCCGAGTTCATTTTTGAGGGCCAACTCAACCTCATTATAATAGGTATCCTTATGCATGGTCTTTTTAGGAGCGGGAGGTATAACTTTCCCGGTTTTAAAAGATTTAGCCATAGATTCAAGTTGGCGCACCGATGCCCCCTCTTTTGCCATGCGAAGCATTTCGCGGCGCAAGTCATCATCATCGCAGGACAAAAGGGCTCTTGCATGGCCTGCAGAAATAACACCGCTTCTTAAAAGGTCAAGTTCATTTTCTTTTAAATTAAGAAGGCGCAAGGTGTTGGTAACTGCCACGCGGGATTTACCCATCTGTTCCGCCACCTGCTCTTGCGTTAAACCGTAGGTATCGATTAAACTGCGATATCCGAGTGCCTCTTCAACGGCATTTAAATCTTCTCTCTGAAGGTTTTCGATAAGGGCAAGTTCCATCAGCGCCTTATCATCAACCTCTTTGATAATTACGGGAACAGAGTCAAGTCCCGCCATGCGACACGCTCTCCAACGGCGCTCGCCTGCGATTATTTTATATGTGCCGCCCGTAGTAGGTCTGACAACTATAGGTTGAATAAGCCCGTGTTTTGCGATGCTTTCGGCAAGTTCGTTCAGCGCTTCTTCATCAAAATCTTTACGGGGCTGATTTTTATTGGGCTCTATTTCGGTAAGTTTTACGGCTACGGCGCCCTCGCTATCGGTGGCATTTTCATTAAAAAGGGCATCTAAACCTCTGCCGAGTCCTCCTTTTTTTGCTGCCATAACTTTATCTCCTGTTCTTCTTTATAAATTCTTTTGCCAAATCATTATACGCCACGCTTCCCTTGGAACGCTTATCGTAATACTGAATAGGCATTCCGTAACTTGGGGCTTCGGAAAGGCGCACGGCTCTCGGAATGGCCGTTTTATAGAGTTTTGTTGCGAAATACTTCTTTATTTCGCCTACAACCTGTTGGGTAAGGTTAAGGCGGCCGTCATACATAGTAAGCACAATTCCCTCAATTTCAAGGGTGGAATTATAAAGGCGCTTAACCTGTCTTATAGAAGCCATCAGCTGCGAAAGTCCCTCAAGGGCAAAATATTCGCACTGAATAGGCACCAAAACCGTATCGCTTGCCACAAGGGCATTTATGGTGATAAGTCCCAAAGATGGCGGGCAGTCGATAAATATGTAATCATATTTTTCTCTTACGGGTGAAAGCGCAATTTTTAACTGCGATTCTCTATGTTCGGTTTCGATTAAATCGATTTCCGCCGCCGCCAAATCCATAGAAGCGGGTACAATATCCACGTTTTTAAATTCGGTAGTTATAATAGCCGATTCAACTCGGGTTTTGCCAACCAACAATTCGTATGAAGTAGAGGTGTTATCCTTTTTGCTCACCCCGTAGCCGCTGGTGGTATTTCCTTGCGGGTCGGCATCAACAATCAGAACTTTTTTACCTGCCATACCCACCCCTGCGGCGAGGTTAACAGCGGTAGTGGTTTTACCGACTCCGCCTTTTTGATTAACAACCGAAATTATCTTTCCCACGGCCGTATGCTCCTTTAAATATGAATATATAAATATAGATTAGATATATATTTATAGATATCTATCGTAAATATGTTTCACGGGAAACATTGGTTTGCCCTTAAATTTGATTTACCCAAGCACTTTTAAGCGCTTCGCTGAACTACAATCATTATATCAAGTAATGTGTAAAATGTAAATAAAAAATGCGAAGATTTTCATCCTCGCACTATTTTTCTTTTGATTTGAAAACCAAAGACATTATAAAGCCAAACACTATAGCGGCGGTTATTCCTGCAGCTGTAGCGGTGAGTCCGCCAGAAAAAACACCCATGAATCCATATTCATCCACCGCTTTTTCCACCCCTTTGGCCAAACTGTATCCAAAGCCCGAAAGAGGAACCGTTGCCCCCGCCCCCGCAAAATCTACAAGGGGCTCATATATTTTCAAGGCAGTAAGTACGACGCCGCCTACCACGTAACCTACCAATATTCTCGCGGGGGTTAGTTTTGTGTAATCGATAAGAACTTGACCGATAAGACAAATGGCTCCGCCTACCACAAAAGCAATAATACATTTCAAAAACATAGATACAATCTCCTTTAATGTTTCATGTGAAACATCGAAGATATTATTTGCGAACTTAACCGTTTTATTCGTCGAATAGTATTTTTTGTATTAACCGCGCATCCAATTTAGACAATCGCAGTTTTATTGCTCGGCTCTGCCCTTCGAGTTGTAAAAAAAGTGTAAAACCGCCAAAAATTAAATTTAAAAAGGTTTTTTGGGATTTTATCGCAAAAATCCCCTCTTTATATATAAATTTTCGTTTTTTAAAGGTTTTACCGCTTATTAATATAATTTTTTCCGCCGAAACGCTTAATTTATAATTTTTAAACTTCAAAGCCCCATATACTACTATGGCGGCAATGGTTGCTGCCTCTAAAAAGAAACTCTTTTGCGTATCACCAAAAAATATTCTTTCTGCCACCCTTTTAACCAACGGCAACAACCAAACAAACAATAACGGTTTGATAAAATCCCAAATCGCCAACGGATGAGGTTTAATCTCGCGATACTTCACGGTTTTTTCTCCAAAAGCGACAAAATAAGTTCTTTTGCGATGATTTCATCTATTTCCGGTATAAGCACGAAACCTTTATAGTATCTGATAAAAATCGCCGAAAGATTATACTTTCGGGCATCGGGTAAACATATTTGCGAGATTGTTATAAGTTTTTTGTTTGGTATCAGCGCAACGCTTTTAAATATTATGCCTTTAGAAACCGTTATTTTAAAGCCATCTATGGATATACTGTAGTTTTTTAGATATAAAGGCAGCAACCAAAGTTCCGTTATCAAAAACAGGCCGCCCAAAACTGCGCAAAATAATACCGTAGGCAAAATTAACCATCCAAAAAACACCGCAAGGCAGATAAGGACTATAAAAGCCGCCGAAAAAAATATGGCTATTCGTATCCGCCAAAGCGTATATGTTTTTTGGGGTATCTTCAACCTACGGCACCTCGATTTGAGAATTTTGACATTTTTT
>JAFSAK010000086.1 GCA_017441045.1 Clostridia bacterium | reverse complement strand
GTCGTTTTTTATCCTTTGAAACCACCGATATTGACAAGAATAATTCACTGTGCTACAATCTATAAAAATATTGAGGAGTTGTTATTTATGAGAGCAACCGCCGCCACCATAGAATATTTTGATAATTTAGCTAAAAGGAAAAAAGAAGAAATTCTTAATACCCCTACCACTGTTCAAATTACGGGAACTTCTTACTTTGTAAGTATCTGCGGAAATGATGATAATGACGGTCTTTCACCGAATACACCTTGGAAAACTCTCGATAAAGTTACCACCTTCCCCTTTAGCGAAGGTGATGGTGTTTTCTTTAAGCGCGGCGATATTTTCAGAGGAAATTTCACTTGCAAAAAAGGCGTTACCTATTCTGCCTATGGCGAAGGTGATAAGCCAAAGTTTTTTGGTTGGAATAAAGACCTTGCCGACCCTGAACTTTGGGAGTGTGTTTACCCCGAAAATAACATTTGGAAGCTTAAAGAAAAAATCCTCGATTGCGGCACCTTGGTTTTCAACCACGGCGAAAGCTGCTCTTATAAGCTTATTCCCTCTTTTTACGACGGAAAATTCTATTGCCGTGAAAATGAGGAAAAGGAATTTAATTTAAAAGAAGAAGCCGTCAGAGATTTAGATATCTATTGGCATTTTGACGAAGTTCTCACCACCGCCCGCAGCGAAGAAACCTGCGCTATACCCGTTCCCCAGATAAGCGATAAAAGCATGGGTGACCTTTATTTGCGTTGTGACAATGGTAACCCCGGCGATGTTTTCTCATCTATTGAAGCCGCCAGCGCGAGAAACTTAATTTGTGTTTCCCTGGCAGATAACGTTACCATAGATAATCTTTGCATCAAATATGTAGGTTGCCATGCTATTTCAGGCGGCGGTCACGTTAAAGGCCTTACCGTTAAAAACTGCGAAATCGGTTGGATTGGCGGCGCTATTCAGTGCTACTACGGCGCTGACCCCAATTATAAGCTGATGAACAAGCGCGGACGCGTTACCCGTTTTGGAAACGGCGTTGAAATCTACGGCGGATGCACCGATTACGAAGTTTCAAACTGCTATTTCTATGAAATATATGATGCGGCTATGACCCATCAAATCACTACCTGCGGTAACCCCGTTGTAATGGAAAATATCACCTATAAAGATAACCTCGTTGAGAACGCGGTTTACTCTATTGAATATTTCCTCGATACCGATGAGCGTGACACCGTAAGCTTTATGGAAAACATAAATATAAGCGGAAATATTTTAAGAAAAGCGGGTTACGGATGGGGAAATCACAGACCCAATAAGGACACCCCCGCTCACATAAAGGGTTGGAACTTTATTAACAGAGCAAAGAACTATACGGTAGAAAACAACATTTTTGACCGAAGCAGCCACCGACTTATTCACATTGTTGCTGAAAGCGAAAAATCTATGCCTGTAATGGATAATAATACGTATATTCAGAATTCAGGCAGACTTTTAGGAAGCTTTGGTACAGACGGATTCAGTCCCGATTTCTTTGGTGAGCCCTCAAAACAGATTATCAACGAAAAATACGGCGATAAACACGCTACGGTTTACAATTTAGAATAAAAAATAAAGCCACAGATATCTGTGGCTTTATTTTTTACCTTGGTTCTCTAAAGGGGATACCGAAGTAATCGGCAAGAGAAATAACCAGATTTCTTGCGATAGCATCTATATTATCTCTTACAAATGTAGCATCCTCAACATTATCGTGGTAACCGATTTCCACAAGGACACTGGGCGCTCTGGTCCTTCGCACCTCTCCGAGAGTGGTGGTAGGTACGGTTTTTATCCTATCGGGCAAGGGATAAAGCATCGTAAAATTATTGGTTATGATATCGGCAAAACGCTTTCCGTTAACGCTCGTTGGATAATAATACGCTTCTATTCCCCTGACCCCTCCGGGATTTGCGCCCGAGGCATTGGAATGCAGGGCAAGATGTAAATCATAATATCCCGAATTTGATGCCGTTATGGAAGAAGCGGCGGTCATATCGGGGGTATTTCTCGTAAAATCAATTCCCGTAGCATAAAGATATGGCTCCATAGCATCGGCAATTAGATTCATATAATATTCTTCATTGCCGCCGATTACGTAAGGGTTAAATTCCTGTGTTGAGGGACTAAGATATATTCTTGGCATAATAAAACTCCCTTCCACTAATATTTTAGCGGAAGGGAATAATTTTGTTACTTATATTTTTCTACTGTTTTTTTAACCACAGATAAAAACCAACAGTAAAGGGCTTCTCCGAGTTCTTGGAAAATGGGGTCGCCATCGTGAGAACAGAGCATAGCAAATGTTTGTCCGATACGGCGTTCAATATCAAGACCTCTTCTATAGGCCAAATAATAGAAAGAAAAGGCGCCCGTATCCGAAGAAGTAGCATAAAGTTCTGCAGAAATCTCTTTAAGTTTATCAAGAAAACTTTTTTGAGCCATACCTGCAAGAGCGTCGGGAAGATATTCTTCAAATCCTACCGTAGCCGTAAAGGAAAGAAGTAATCTTCTTTGAATCTGCAATTCGAAATCTTTTTCATCGCCCTGAACATAGGAATCTACCGCCGCAGAAAACTCCTCCGCTACGGCTTCGCCTATTTTTTTGGCCATATTAACTTGTTCCTTGTCGATTTGTAAATCCCCTGCCGCTAAAGCACGGTTAAGTTTTACATCCCGAGAGGGCTTATCCCCCACTATTTTCATATCATTGTCAAGGCACAATTTTCTTCACCCTTTTAAAAAGTATTATTGGTTGTCCTCTGCCTTCATTTTTTTGAGGGCTAAAGCGAGTTGGGCAGGACAAGATGTATTTTTAAATCCGCACTTGATACCCTCAAGGCGATTTATAACATCATCCACCTTCATACCGGCAACCAAACTGCCTATGCCCTTAAGGTTGCCATTGCATCCGCCTTGATAATTTACGGAAACGACGGTATCATTTTCCACCTCAATATCAATGCTTCGGGAACAAACCCCATTAGTTGTATATGTGAATTTCAATTCATTTATTCCTCTTATCTTTCTTTGAACTTATTGCTTCTTACGGGATGGCGAAGTTTACGAAGGGCCTTTGCTTCAATTTGGCGGATACGCTCTCTGGTTACATTAAACTCTGTTCCAACCTCTTCGAGCGTATGGCATCTGCCATCCTTAAGACCGAAACGAAGACGGATAACCGCTTCCTCTCTTGGAGTGAGGGTATGAAGAACGCTATCAATATCCTCGTTGGTAATGGTTTTAAGGGCCGCATCATCGGGGGCGAGGGCATCTTCATCCCTTATAAAGTCCATAAGGCGCGAATCTTCCTCGGGACCTATAGGTGTTTCCATAGAAACGGGCTCTTGAGCCACGCGCATAATTTCTCTTACTCTCTCAACGGGAAGTTCCATCTTTTGAGCTATGAGTTCTTCGCTGGGCTCAGTGCCGTTTTCGTGGAGAAGTTGACTTTGCACCTTCTTAAGACGGTTGATGGTTTCAACCATATGAACGGGAATTCTGATAGTTCTTGCCTGATCGGCAATGGCGCGGGTTATGGCCTGTCTGATCCACCAAGTAGCATAGGTGGAAAACTTGAATCCCTTTGTATAGTCAAACTTATCTACCGCTTTAATAAGGCCTACATTTCCCTCTTGGATAAGGTCAAGGAAATACATTCCTCTGCCCACATATTTTTTAGCAATACTTACAACAAGACGAAGGTTGGCTTCGGTAAGACGCTGTTTTGCATAGGCATCGCCCTCGCCGATTTTTATAGCCAATTCAACCTCTTCCTCCGTTGTAAGAAGGGGTACTCGACCTATTTCGCGAAGATATACTTTAACGGGGTCATCAAGAGAAATATTATCAACGGATAAAGCATCATCAAGATTATCAATATCCATTTCTTCGAGTTTTAACTCTTCATCGGATGGCTCCTCATCGAAATCGAAATCCAAATCAAGCACCGTAGGATCGGTTTCAAGTTCCTTAAGATCTTCGGGAGCATCTTCGATATCATCGAGACCTATCTCTTTTTCCTCTTCTTCTATTAGCTCTTCGCCGTTATCGACAATTTCTTTTTCCATATCAAGTTCCTTTTTGTTTGCCATTTTTAATTCCCCTTTTGCTTATTTTCAACCATTTTCTTTAAATTTTCTGCCCAGTCATCCACCGACATATTGCGCGTGTCACTCGCCTTTATACGCATTTCCTCATCTAATATTAACTTAATACTGTCTTTTAATACAATGAGGGCGTTTTTTCCGCATTTTTCGCTATTTGCGAGATACACGAGATATCCCATTTCATCCGGATTAAAGATTTCGCCGAAACCTGAAATATCAATGGATCTTCCCGATAAAACACAGTCGCAAATTGCAGAATATATTCGCCTGTTAAGTCCCGTAATCATATTTTCGGGTTTTAACTTTTCATAGGCCGTATCGAATAAATCGGGATGCTGCAAAAGAACTGCGATAACCGCCTCTTCTGCAGGCACTGCCGAAGGATATATTTTCCGTTCGGGATTAATATCGCTCTTAGAAAATTTAGGATTAATTATCGCATTTATTTCTTTTTTTTGCTCTGCTCGGAAGTTTTTCTTTCTAAGTCCGTTAACCTTGGTTTCAAGGGCGGTTTTAGAAACTCCGTATTTCTGAGAAAGACGCCCGATATATAGGTCTCGAGTGAGTTCATCAGGCGACTCGGCCAAAATTTCGGCCGCACGGGACAGATATTTCAGTTTCCCATCGTCGCTATTTATATCAATATCGGCTACCGCCATCAAAAGTTTATATTCCATTTCGGAAGCGGCGCCCTTTAAAAGAGCATCAAATCTATCTCTGCCGAATTTTTTGATATATTCATCAGGATCTTTAGCATCGGGGATCACCACAACGCTTACCCGAAGCCCCGTATCCGCAAGTATATTACTTGCTTTTTTAACCGCGTTCTGCCCTGCCTCATCGGCATCAAGAATCAGAACGATTTCTTTTGTATATTTAGAAATAAGTTTTGCTTGCTCGGAAGTAAAGGAAGTTCCAAGGGCGGCAACGGCATTTTCAAAACCCGCTTGATGAAGTGAAATAACATCCATATTGCCTTCAACAAGTATTATTTTTTCATCGCAGAAATTCTTGGCAAAGTTCATGCCGAAAAGATTTTCACTCTTTTTAAATACGGGGGTATCCGAAGTATTTACATACTTTCCTCCCGCCTTATTGTCACCCGGCAGGGCCCGTCCGCTAAAACCGATTACCTTGCCCCTGATATTTATTATAGGGAACATGGCGCGGTTTCGGAAAAAGTCATAATATGTACCCTTTTGGCTTTTGGAAATAACCCGCGCCGATAACATATCATTTATACTGTATCCCTTGGATTTTAGGTGTCTTAGCAGCCCATCCCAACTATCCGGAGCGGCGCCGAGGCCAAAGTGTTTAATAGTATTAAGAGAAAGTCCCCTATCCTTATAATACTCAAGAACCTTTTTGCCTTCTTCGGTAAAAAGATAATTATAATAAAATCTTGCGGTCTCGGCATTGATTTCATAAATCGTATTTTTAAGGCGGAGCATTGAATCATCATACCCACTATCCTCAGGGATATAAACTCCGCTTCTATCCGCAAGAAGTTTTACCGCCTCAATATAATCGAGATTTTCGGCCAACTTCACAAAGGTAAACTGGTCGCCTCCCTTGCCGCATCCGTAACAATAAAAAGAATCACTTTCGGGATATACGGTAAATGAGGGCGTTTTTTCATTATGGAATGGACAAAGACCTATAAGGTTTTTGCCTCTTCTTTTCAGGTTAACATAGGCCGATATAACCGACTCTATATCATTTTTTGATTTTATTTCTTCTAAAATATGGGAAGGAATAGCCAATTATATCACCCCTTTTAAGATTATTGTTTTTTATAACTTCCAGAATTTAGGAATATATATATTTGAATAGGTGGTAACTGCAAAGTGGTCGGTCATACCTGCGATATAATCCACCACCGCTCTATCGGTACCTTCGGTTTCGCAAATTTTCTGATACTCTTCGCTCATTACCTGCGGATTTTTCATAAGGTGCTCATATATACCCGAAATAATTCCTTCAACCTTCATTTCCTCGGCTTTGGCCTTCGGGTTTTTATAAACCGCTTCATACATAAATTTATGAAGTTTATCATAATAGAAGAAGGTCTCATCATCGAATTTAACATCAATTCCTTCGGTATTTTCAATAAGAGATGCCACCATTTTGGTGATGCGTTGCGTTTTGGTCTCACCGAGATACTTAACAACATCTTCAGGAATATCCTTAAATTTTAAAACATCGGCTCTTATGGCATCTTCGATATCGTGATTCATATACGCGATATGGTCGCAGTATCTGACGATTTTACCTTCAGCCGTATGGGCCCATTCGCCTTTAGTATGATTAATAATTCCGTCAATAACCTCGGCGGTAAGATTGAGTCCCCTGCCGCTTTTTTCGAGTTTTTCGCAAACTCTGACGCTCTGCTCAAAATGGGTAAAGGCAACGGGAGAAATAGTATTAAGAGCGCTTTCCCCTGCGTGACCGAAGGGAGTATGACCCAAATCGTGACTTAAAGCGATGGCTTCGGTTAAATCCTCGTTAAGCCGCAACGCTCGCGCTACGGTTCTTGAAATTTGAGAAACCTCAAGAGTATGGGTAAGGCGGGTACGGTAATGGTCGGATTCGGGAGCTAAGAACACCTGCGTTTTATGCTTAAGACGCCTAAACGCTCTTGAATGGATAACTCTATCTCTATCCCTTTGATATTCGGTTCTCATCGGGCAGGGTTCTTCGGGGACCTTTCTGCCCTTGCTATTTTCACTTAAAGCGGCAAAGGGCGATAAAGTTTCTCTTTCGATTCTTTCGCTTTGCTTTCTGATTTCCTCCATCATATCACCTTTCTTCCTACTTATACTATTAGACAAATATGACAAAATACCTTCTTTTTCTTAAATATTAAATGAAAAATATTTGCAGTCAAGCGTTTCTGCTTCAATTTTACCCGAAAATACCTCGGTAAGTTGGTAATTAAAGGCATCTATATCTTCATTTTTAAGGGTGAAAAATACTCTCACGCTATCGGTATAAACAGTATCGGTTATATTGCCTCCCGATTTTTCTATAAGTTTTTCCAAGAGTTTAAGTTCCGAATATGAACAGTTTACTGCCATCTCAGAACCAAGACACATCAGAACTTTTTTCGCATTTTCTAAAGCGCCCTTGGCGCTTGTAGAATAGGCGCGAACAAGTCCCCCCGTGCCTAAAAGTACGCCGCCGAAATATCTTGTTACAATGACTATAACATCTACGGCGCCGCTACCCATAATACAATCAAGTATGGGTTTGCCTGCGGTACCGTGGGGCTCACTATCATCAGAAAAACGGGCGGAGCCATCCTTCAAAACATAGGCATAACAATTATGCCTTGCATCCCAACACTCACCCTTTATTCGATTTAAAATTTCTGATGCTTCACTTTCGCTTTCGCAAGGATACGCCCTTGCAATAAAGCGTGAACGCTTTTCCTCATACTCCGATACCGATTCACCCGATATCGTTATATACTTTTCCATAGGGCGCCTCCTTCCATAAATTCATAATGGAACTATAAGAAAAAACCGCAACCGTTTTACACGATTGCGGATTCAAGGTAATTATTATTCTTCAATACCAAAGCGCTTCTTAAATCTATCAACACGACCGCCGGTATCTACCAACTTCTGCTTACCGGTAAAAAACGGATGACATTTAGAACAAATATCCAAGCGAATGTCTTTCTTTGTTGAGCTAGTTTCGAATTCAGCGCCGCATGCGCACTTAATAGTTACCTTTTCATACTGCGGATGAATGCCTTCTTTCACCATTGTCACCCCTTTCGTTTCATTAACATTAGAATAATATCACAAAAGAACACAAAATGCAAGTAAAATTTAAAAATTTACAAAATTTATTATTTTCGGCATTTTCTTTTAATATTCTCATACCATTCTACTACTTTAAATCGCATAATATATCTGCTTGGGTTTTTCGCGATTTTAGTGCCGCTCTTACCCACGCTTTCGGATAAATCTGCCGAAGCCGATGGGATACAAACGGCGGGATAAACCACGCACCACCAATTTTTGCCCTCCGCCTCGCCTAAGGTTACGATTAAAGAGGTATATTCCCCTGCGGGAAGGGTGAAATCATCATATTCCCGCGTTTCGAAATAACTTGTGCCGACGCGGGTTTCAGCCATATACTCTGCGCCATTTTCGGCGCATACTCTATTTGCTATATCGGTAACTGCGCCTATATTATCCTTTGCGCACAATACGGCATCCTCAAGATTTTCCGCTTTATCAAATAGAAGGCCGCTGTTTTTAAGTATTTCATCTCTTACTTTTAATTTTAGATTCTGGTCCTCGCTACTATCGGAATTGGCAATTATATGGAGCCGCAGCACTCCCTGCCTTAAATCTTCGCAACCTGCATCAAAATTTGCCACACTTAAAATTATGGCGCAAATAAGACCGAAAATTAAACCTATTTCTATATTTTTTCTAAACATAAAAAACTCCTGTCAAAAAAATTTCACAAGGAAAATATTGACAGAAGTTTTATTTTTTATTCAGTTTCTTTAACACCGAAGCGGGAAATCTCGGCAAGATACGGAATTAACCCGACTTCAGAAAGTTTTTCGGCAAATTCTTTTGCAGATACTTTATCAGAGAACACGGCATAAACGCTTGGGCCGCTTCCCGAAAGTCCAACACAAAGGGGACTTAAATTTTCGGACAACTATTTAATATTTTCAACACTACAAACACTTAGGAAGGCATTGCCCGTATTTTTAAGGGCGTTTTTAAAATCCCCCTTATAAAGAAAATTGATAAAATCTTCGGTTTTATCCCTTAAAAGCGCGCCATTATCAATTTTTTCGTACATTTCTTTTGTAGAAAGTTTTTCGCCGTTTTTGGCTATTACAATATGCTTTTTAGGGAAATCAGGCAGCGGCTCTAATATTTCGCCTATACCCATAGCCCTCATAGTTCCTCCCATTATACAGAAAGGAACATCGGCTCCGACCTTAAGGCCTATTTCCATAAGTTGTTTATCGGTAAGTTCTGTTTTATATAAATCATTAAGCCCTACAATTACGGCGGCGGCATCGGCGCTGCCGCCCCCGAGACCTGCGGCCTTTGGAATATGCTTTTCTATGGTTATAAAAGCGCCGCCTTCTACTCCCGTAAATTCAAAAAACTCTTTGGCGGCTTTATAGGCAATATTTTTTTCACCGCTTATTTCATCATCGCCACAGTTTACGGAAATTTTTTCCCCTTTATTTACTTCAACAATATCAAAAAGAGAAACCGACTGCATAACCGAATCAATAAGATGATAGCCATCTTCCCTTTTGCCCTTTATATCAAGGGTAAAATTGATTTTAGCATTGGCAATATACCTCATAACCCGCCTCCTTTTTTATAATGCAAATATATTGTATCCCCTACCGCCTTCTTTGTCAAGAAGCCGCAATTTAAAAAAATGTTGAGTTTACGGAATAATAATGGTATAATAAATATAATCAGTTGAAACGGAGGAATTATTTTGAGTAATATTGTAATTACCAGTGACAGTACCACCGATTTAGGCGCCGCCCTTCTTGAAAGATATAATATCAGCACCATTCCTTTAGGTGTTACTTTGGGCGACAAGACCTATCGCGATGGCATTGATATAACCCCTGATGATATTTACGAGCATCACCGTAAAACAGGTGAACTTCCTAAAACTACAGCCGCCAACGTAGGCGAATGTATTGATTTTTTCCGTCCATTTGTTGAAGCGGGAAAAACGGTTATTCACTTTTCTTTAAGTTCCCTAATGTCTTCAACCTATAATAACACCTGCCTTGCGGCAAGTGAATTTGAAAATGTTTTCGTTGTTGATACCAAAAACCTTTCCACAGGCGGCGGTCTTTTAGTTGTTGCCGCTGCCGAAATGGCAAATAAGGGTATGGAAGCCGCAGAAATTCTTGAGAAGATAGAAGAACTCAAACCCTGTGTTGATGCATCCTTTGTTATTGATAAACTCGATTATCTTCACAAGGGCGGCCGTTGCTCCGCAGTTGCCGTTTTAGGCGCTAATCTTCTTAAACTCAAGCCCTGCATTGAGGTTAAAAATGGTGCTATGGGCGTTGGTAAAAAATATCGCGGTAAATATAGTGATGTTACCAAAGAGTATGCTATAGAGCGCCTTGGCGATGGTAGCGATATTGACCTTGACCGCGTTTTCGTAACCCACGCAGGTTGCGATGAAGAAATTGTAAACGGCGTTGTTGAAACGGTTAAAAACACTCTCCCCTTTAAAGAGGTTTTTGTAACCAGAGCAAGTTGCACCATTTCTGCCCATTGCGGCGCCGATACTTTAGGCGTTCTCTTTATAAGAAAACATCCAATAGCATAGTAGCAAAATTAAACGCCCCTGCATAAGATATTGCAGGGGCAAAATTTTAGGATATCCTTCTTATCGGCGACAGTTTGAATATGTCCACAGAGTACCGATTCAAGCCCCTTTTATATATAAAGACCTTCCCAAGCGGGAAGGTCTTCTTTTATTCTTTAATATTATCTTTTACTATAAGTTCTTTAACCCCGTTTGCGATTATATCGGTATGGGTAATGTCCTTAAAAGTGTTTCCCGAAATTTCGATTTTTTCGTGAATTACGGGAGTTTCTTCGCCTTCAAAACCACTAACGCCTATATTTATAAACGCTTTGCCCATTTTAAAGTTGCAATTTTTAAGGATATTATTTCGGAAAATAAGTTCCTTAATTCTACCCGATTCGTACCAATACTGCGCCAAATCATATGCACAAAGGGCGGCTCCGCATCTTTCAATACGATTGTTTTCAACAAGTATTTTGCCTTCTCCTGACAGTCGGATATGGGGAAAATCGGTAAAAACATTATTATGTATATGAACATCGGGCATTCTCAGATAATTTTCTGTAAAATAGCCATTCCACGCTTGGCCGCAAATATCCTTGCAGATAATTTTAAGGGTTTTGCCTTTATCGGTAAATTGCGAATCCTCTACGGTTGCGCTGCCCGTAATCTCCAAGGTTTCAGGGTTTATAAACCTTAGTTTATCGCCCTTAAAATAGGGGTTAACGAAATATTGTTCTTGATGCATCAACCTTACCGTAACCGATTTTTCATCGAATTT
>JAFSAK010000085.1 GCA_017441045.1 Clostridia bacterium | reverse complement strand
CCGAGTTCTCTACCAAGAGCACCGATGAAACTGATGTTTTCACCGATAAGAACATAGTCAGAGAAACAAAAATTGAAGAATAATCGAATAAATCCAATTGGCAACAGTGCCCTATTTTTTGAGTGGGGCGCTGTTTATTTTGTTTAAAATTTTTCTTCGCTTTCGGTTGACAAAGTTATATGATAATGATATAATACATAAGAAATCTTTAAGTACAATCCCGTGAGGTTGGCAAGATTAGTGAATATGAAGGATGTAGTGCGAAAACTGCATCAATTTTTTGTATGCTAATCTTGCTTTCGGGCAAGATTTTTATTTTTATAAGGAGGATGTTTTAAATGATGAGTAAAGAAATAGAAATTAAAAAATTTTTCACTCAAAATATCCCCAATGATGTTATCTCAAAATCCCTTTCAAATATAAAGGGTTCATTATCCGACCTTGTTGTTTTTCCCGGTTTTTGCGATGTGCATGTGCACTTTCGTGAGCCGGGATTTTCTTATAAAGAGACGGTTTTATCAGGAAGTTGCGCCGCTGCTCGTGGCGGTTATACGGCGGTTTGCACTATGCCAAACTTAAATCCCGTTCCCGATAATGCAGAGAATATCAAAAAGCAAATTGATTTAATTAACGAGAGCAATCTCATAAATGTTTATCCTTATGCCGCTATAACCGTGGGGCAGAAGGGTGAAGAGTTATCTGATATGGATAAACTCGCACCTCTTTCTATCGCTTTTTCGGATGACGGTAGGGGAGTGCAATCTGCCGAACTTATGGAAGCGGCTATGAGAAAAGCTAAAAAACTTGGCAAGATGATAGTTGCTCACTGTGAAGTAAACGATTTGCTTCACGGCGGTTATATTCACGAAGGTGAGTATGCCAAAGCCCACGGTCATAAGGGTATTTGCAGCGCGAGTGAATATGAGCAGATAAAAAGAGATATCGAGCTTGTAAAAAAGACGGGATGCAGTTACCATGTCTGCCATATTTCTGCCAAAGAAAGTGTTGAACTTATAAGAAAAGCCAAGGCGGAAGGTGTAGATATAACCTGTGAAACGGCGCCCCATTATTTAGTACTTGATGATAGCAATTTAAAGGAAGACGGAAGATTTAAAATGAATCCGCCTTTGCGTGATAAATCCGATAGATTAGCACTTATAGAAGGTATTAAGGACGGGACTATCGATATGATAGCCACCGACCACGCGCCCCATTCCAAAGAGGAGAAGAGCAAAGGGCTCGAAAATAGCGCCTTCGGTATAGTTGGACTTGAAACCGCATTTTCGGTTTTATATACCCATCTGGTTAAAACGGGCGTTATTACCCTCGAAAAGTTAATCGAACTTATGGCAATAAATCCCCGAAAGAGATTTAATATACCTATGGGCGATGACTTTACCGTATGGAATTTAGATAAAAAATATCGGGTTAATTCGCGTAAGTTTATATCACTGGGTAAAGCTACGCCCTTTGAAGATATGGAGCTTTACGGAAAATGCATACTCACGGTGTGCGACAATAAAGTAGTTTACAGCAAGCAGAATATATAAGGAGTAAGTAAAATGGCAAAAAGAACGGATATTAAAAAGATACTTATAATTGGATCAGGCCCTATAGTTATCGGTCAGGCCGCAGAATTTGATTATGCAGGAACTCAAGCGTGTTTAGCCCTTAAAGAAGAGGGTTACGAGGTAGTGCTTTGCAACTCAAATCCCGCTACAATTATGACCGATACTACTATTGCCGATAAGGTATATATGGAGCCCCTTACTCTTGAATATATCGCTAAAATATTAAGATATGAGCGCCCCGATGCCATTGTTCCCGGCATTGGCGGTCAAACGGGACTTAATCTTGCTATGCAACTTGAAAAGAAGGGAATACTTCGCGAATGCGGTGTCGAGCTTTTGGGTACCAGCAGTGAAAGTATTGAGAGAGCCGAAGATAGAGAATTGTTTAAAGAACTCTGTCAATCTATCGGTGAGCCCACCATCCCTTCCGAAATCACATATAGCATTGAAGAAGCTAAAGCGGCCGCCGAAAAAATCGGTTATCCCGTAGTTTTGCGTCCCGCATTTACTTTAGGCGGAACGGGCGGCGGATTTGCCAACGATGAAAAAGAACTTATGGAAATCGGTCTTAATGCCTTTAAACTTTCGCCCGTTCATCAGGTTCTTATTGAAAAGAGCGTTAAGGGATATAAAGAAATCGAATTTGAGGTTATGCGCGATTCCAATGATAACGCTATAACTATATGCGGTATGGAAAATATAGACCCCGTTGGCGTTCATACGGGTGACTCGTTGGTTGTAGCCCCCATTATGACCCTTAATGACCACGACCTTAAGATGCTCAACGATAGCGCCATTAAAATCATCCGCGAACTAAAAATTGAAGGCGGCTGTAATGTTCAGTTTGCCCTTAATCCTGATAGCAGCGAATATTATCTTATTGAGGTTAACCCCAGAGTTTCCCGTTCTTCTGCCTTGGCGTCTAAGGCATCGGGATATCCTATCGCAAGGGTAACCGCCAAAATTGCTGTTGGTATGGCACTTGAAGATATTTCTATAGCCAATACTAACGCCGCTTTTGAGCCCCGACTTGACTATGTTGTGGCAAAATTACCCCGTTTCCCCTTTGATAAATTTGCAAGTGCCAAAAACACCCTTGGAACACAGATGAAGGCAACGGGTGAGGTTATGGGCATTGGCTCTAATCTTGAAGAATGTCTTTTAAAATCAGTTCGCTCTCTCGAAACGGGTGTGGACCACTTCTATATGCCCAAATTCTCTGCTATGAGCCGTGATGATATGTTTGAATACCTTAAGGAATTTAAGGATGATAATATTTTCTGCGTAGCTGAGCTTCTAAGACAGGGCGTTTCTACAAAAGAACTCCACGATATAACCAAAATCACCGAATATTTCATTATCGCAATTAAAAATATTACCGATATGGAAAAGAAATTATCGGAAAATAAAGTTGATATTGAAGTTCTTCAGTCCGCTAAAAAGATGGGATTTGGCGATAAGTTTATAGCAAAACTTTGGCAATTAAAAGAAATTGATATTTATAATCTTCGTAAAGAAAACGGTATTATCCCCGTATTTAAAATGGTTGATACCTGCCATACAAATGCTTATATTCCATACTTTTATTCATCTTATACAGATGAAAATGCTTCAATACTTACCGATAAAAAGAAGATAGTTGTTTTAGGCGCGGGCCCCATCCGTATAGGTCAGGGCGTGGAGTTTGACTATTCTACGGTTCACGCCGTAACAACAATTAAAAATTCAGGATATGAAGCCATTATTATCAATAATAACCCCGAAACCGTTTCTACGGATTATACTACTGCAGATAAACTCTATTTTGAGCCCCTGACTCCCGAAGATGTTATGAATATAATTGATTTTGAAAAACCTGAAGGAGTTATCGCATCTTTAGGCGGTCAGACCGCAATTAATCTTGCAGAGCCCCTTATGAAAAGGGGAGTTAAGATAATCGGTACCGATTGTGAGGCCATTGAGAAAGCGGAAAACCGTGATAGTTTTGAAAAAATTCTTCATGAACTCGATATTCCTCAACCCAAAGGCCGCGCTGTTACCAAAATTGAAGACGGTATTGCCGCCGCCAAAGAAATCGGTTACCCCGTTCTCGTTCGCCCCAGTTTCGTTTTGGGCGGCAGGGCGATGCAGATAGTTGGCAGTGAAGACCAACTTCGTCATTATCTTAAAACTGCAGTTGAAATTGATGAAGATAAACCCGTTCTTGTCGATAAATATATTCAGGGTAAAGAGGTTGAAATAGATGCCATTTGTGATGGCAGAGATATATTCGTGCCGGGAATTATGGAACTCGTTGAGCGTACAGGTGTTCATAGCGGCGACTCAATAAGCGTATATCCTACGTTCAGTATCTCCGATAAGGTTAAGGGTACTATTCTTCGCTATGCAAGGCAACTTGGTCTTGGCATAGGCATAATAGGTCTTT
>JAFSAK010000084.1 GCA_017441045.1 Clostridia bacterium | reverse complement strand
TGCACGGTGACTGTGAATATATAAAGGATTTGTTATACAATAGAAAATCACTTCAAATGCATTATGAATTCCTTGAAGAGTTAAAAGAGCCCAAAACTTTAGAAGGTGTTGGTGTTCCGACCTCCTGGGCAAACGAGGCAATCGGATATAAATTGGAGGGCGGAAAAAGCGGAATGGATAATACTCCCCGCGGCAAAATCACCGAAAAGGCCCTTAAAGAACGCCCCAATAACCCCGATATGCTTTGGGTTGATGCGATTTGCCAGCAAGCTCTTTCGGCAAGGAGTATATCTGCGCTTTTCTTCATCGTGGGCGATGAGGAAAACGGGGCTAAATGGCAAGAAAAATATAATCAAAAGAAGCACCTTATAAATGAATTATATTGGGACAAAAAAGATAAATTCTATTACGATATAGATTTTAATACCAAGGATTTTTATAAGGTTATGACCATTGCTTCTTATTGGGCACTTACGGCAAAAATCGCCGATAGTAATCAGGCAGCCGCAATGGCGGAGCTTATCCTTGATGATAATAAATTCGGCGGCAGTATGCCCCTGCCCTCTCTTGCAAGGGATGATGGAGATTTTGACCCCTGTGGCAGATACTGGCGAGGCGGAGTATGGCTTCCCACCGCTTATGCCACATTAAAGGGATTGACCGGGTACGGCATTTTTGATATCGCCCATAAAACCGCCCGAAAAATTCTTGACGGTATGCTGAAAACCTATTCGGAATTTTCGCCCCATACCATTTGGGAATGTTATTCTCCTTGCGAATTTATGCCCGCCACCGACCATAAAGGCGCGGAGTTCGGCAGAGAGGATTTTTGCGGATGGTCGGCGTTGGGTCCCATTTCAATATATATAGAATATGTCCTTGGCTTTCATACCGTTAATGCCTTTGATAGAGTCGTTGAGTGGGAAAAACCCCGAGATTTCCAAAAGAAAATCGGAATTAAAAATCTCCGCTTTGGTGAAATAGTAACCGATATTGTAGCAGACGGTGATATTTGCTCTGTAAAGTCAAACGGGAATTATACCCTCAAAATCTGCGGAAAAACTTACGAGATTAAAGAGGGAATAAATAAATTGAATATTTAAAAAATAAATCCACCAAGTTTTGCTTGGTGGATTTTGATTTTACTCGTGAAGGCAGGGGTAACCTGCTTTTTCGTGGGCTTCTAAAAGTTCATCGCACAAAGAGACAATTTCATTTGCCGAAAGGTTTGCGGAGGTAAGGGGGTCCATTAATGCGGCGTGGTAAACCGATTGCTTATCGCCATTTACCGCGGCTTCAATGGTGAGAAGTTGGGTGTAGATATTTGACGCGTTCATAGCCGCAAGCTGCAAAGGCAGAGGTCCCGCATAGGTGGGGGTGATGCCTCGCTTATCAACAAGGCAGGTAACTTCAACGCAAGCATCATCGGGAAGATTTGGAATAAGTCCGTTATTTATAACATTTCCGCCGATGCGGTATGGCTTATCGGTAACCATGGCTTCCATAATGTAAGATGCATATTCTTTTGAACGGGTGTGTTCAACATTTCCACCGTTTAATATCTCTTCCTTTTCCTTTTTCCAATGCTCTATCTGTCTTACACAGCGGCGGGGATAGTCATCAAGGGGAATTTTAAACTGCTCTATTAAATCCTCACGACCGGGCTTGATATAAAGCGGGTTATATTCTGCGTTATGCTCGCTTGATTCGGTACAGTAATAACCGAATTTATCCATATATTCAAGTCGCACCATATTGGAGTGAATTTCCTTGGCATTTTTCTCTTTGGCAAGGCGGCGCATTTCGGGATACAGGTCATTACCGTCCTTATCCTTAAACTCTAAAAGCCATGCCATATGGTTAATACCCGCAATTTTTTCGGTTGAACCTTCAAGAATTTTCTCATCAAGTCCCAGAGTTCTTATAAGAGAAAGGGTACAAACCTGAACGCTATGGCAAAGACCAACCGTTTTAACCTTGGTGTATCTCTGCATATAACCTGTGATGATAGCCCTAGGATTGGTGTAATTAAGGAACCAGGCATCAGGACAAACTTCTTCCATATCCCGAGCAAGACCCTTAAGTACCTGAATGGTGCGAAGGCCTCGCATAATTCCGCCGATACCAAGAGTATCTGCAATGGTCTGACGAAGACCGTATTTTTTAGGAATTTCAAAATCTATAATGGTGCAAGGGTCATAAAGACCAACCTGAATAGCGTTTACAACAAAGTCAGCGTTCCTTAAAGCGTCTTTTCTGTTTTCTACTCCGCAGTATTTTTTGATGGTTGCGCGACCCTCGTTGATGGTCTTGTTCATCGCATCAATAAGGATATAGGATTCCTCAAGGCGCTCGGGGTCGATATCATAGAGAGCCACCTCCATATCGTGAAAGGGCTCGCAAAGCATAGTATCTCCAAGCACGTTTTTTACAAACACGGTGCTGCCCGCGCCCATAAAGGTTATTTTCATAAAACAAAACTCCTTTTTTAATTTGCACACATCATAACATAAAATTTTTTAAAAATATATTGTAAAAAGTGCTTTGTGTGTGGTAAAATGTAACTAAAGGTGGTGATAACCTTGCGCAATATAATAAGTTGTGTTCTGCGAAATAGGCAGTTTAAGGATATAAATCCCGTGGATTTCGGTGTGGAACAATGCGTTCCGGGATATAAATACGGTCCCCACGTGCGCAAATATTTCCTGTTGCACTTTGTGCTTTCGGGGAAGGGAGTTTTCATCAAAGACGGGAAAACCTATGAACTTTCGGCGGGAGATTTTTTCTTCATATATCCCGATGAGGTTACTACATATATAGCAGACCAAAAAGACCCTTGGAAGTATATATGGGTTGGTTGTACGGGGGAACTGGCAAAGCGATTTTACGAACTTGATTCTCCCGTAGGGAAACTTTCCGATAGAATTTTCCTTGAGCTTTATGGTATGCTCAAAGAAGATTTTCCCGGATGGGATAATATGAAGGAAGAATATATAGCGGTGGCTATTCATCGCATAATGGCGGAACTTTTTGCCCACCCTTCACCTCACAGACATTATATAAGTCGCGTTAAGGCCTTTATAAATTCCTCATATATGAAGAATATTTCGGTGCAAGGAATAGCCGATGAACTTTCCGTAGACCGAAGATACCTATCCCGAATTTTCAAAAGTCAGTGCGGTGAGAGTATAAAAGAATATCTCACCAATGTACGCCTTCAAAATGCGGCAGGGTTCCTCATCAGCGGCTATTCGGTTAATGAAACTTATGAACTTTGCGGATACAGTGACCGCTCAAATTTTTCCCGAAGTTTCAAGAAAAAATATGGGGTATGGCCTAGCGAGTATGCTGCGAAAGGAGTAAAGGTATGAAGAAAAATCTAAATAAATTTGCATTGCTTCCCGCCATATTTACTCTCGCCTGGCCTACTATGCTTGAGCAACTTTTGCAAACGGCGGTGCAGTATATAGATACGGCTATGGTAGGTTCCCTCGGCACT
>JAFSAK010000083.1 GCA_017441045.1 Clostridia bacterium | reverse complement strand
TTTGTTACCATGATGAACGAGCGTGCCGCAGAGCTGGGGCTTACGGGCACGCACTACGGAAACCCCGTAGGTCTTCACGATGAAGAAACCTATACCACCGCGGCCGACACTTATAAACTCACAAAATATGCCCTTAAAAATAAAACCTTTAAAGAGGTTTGCGAGAAGGACAGATACACAATAGAGGCCACCGCCACCGAGCCGCAACACACGCTTTCTACTACCAATTTTTTGCAGGACAAGACCACAAATTATTACTATATGTACACCAAAGGTGTTAAAACGGGATTTACCAACGAGGCAGGCAGATGCGTTGTAAGTACTGCATCTTATAACGGATATAATTATATGTGTCTTGTTTTCGGTTGCACTGCAAACGCGGGTAAACGTTATGAATTTATAGATAGTAAAAACCTTTATAAATGGGCCTTTACAACCTTTGAATTTAAGGAGATAGCCAAATCGGAAGAGCCCATCTGCGAAATGAAGGTAAAACTTTCTATGGATACGGATTTTGTTCCCCTTTATGTTGAAGAAAGTTTTATTTCGGTCCTCCCAAAAGACGCCGACCAATCCACCATACGTATCGTTCCCAAACTTTCGGGTGAAAGCGTTGATGCTCCCGTTAAGAAAGGACAGAAACTGGGAGCCGCCGATATCATATATGCCGAAAGGGTTATAGGCACCGTTAATCTTGTGGCGGGTGAAGATATTTCGAGAAGTTTTATATTAGCCCTCGGCCGAGGAATTAAAAACTTCTTCCTTTCCCCTTATATGATAGCAATTTATGTTATTATTGCTCTGGCAATTATAATATTTGCATTACTTGTTTATAGGATGAACAAGAAATCCAAGAAAAAAAGAAAGGTAAGGTATATACCTTACGAAAAGGATGGTAAAAATGAAAAACATTAAATCAATACTTGCGCTTTTCTGCGCTCTTATGCTTATATGCCTTACCGGTTGCGGCGACAAAGCAAGTAACGAAAACACCTCTACGGGCGAATATAAAGTAACCCATACAGCTACCATTAAGGTCAAAAATCACGGCACAATAGAGCTTGAACTTTACGGCGAAACCGCACCCATAACCGTAGCCAATTTCGAAAAACTTGCAAATCAAAAATTCTATGACGGACTAACTTTCCACCGCGTTATCGAAGGTTTTATGATTCAGGGTGGCGACCCAAAAGGTAACGGTACCGGCGGAAGTGATGAGGAAATCAAAGGCGAATTTTCTGCAAACGGCGTTGATAATCCTATCTCACACAAACGCGGAGTTATCTCTATGGCAAGAAACAGTTACAGTATGGATAGCGCTTCATCTCAGTTCTTTATTATGCACGTTGACTACCCATCTCTTGACGGTCAATACGCCGCCTTCGGTTGTGTTACGAAAGGTATGAATGTGGTTGACTCGGTAGCCGAAAAAACCACTGTTGTAGATAATAACGGCACCGTTCCCTCCGGCTCACAGCCGATTATCGAAAAGGTTACTGTTACGGCAGTTAAATAAGTTTTAAAAATTTAAAGCGTGGCTTGGGATTAATCCAAACCACGCTTTTTTTCTGCTTCTTCAATTTCTGTTTTGCGAATATCATTTATAAATGTAAGAACTGCATCACGGTTTTTCTTTTTTCTCACAAGGTGCAGAAGCTTTAGGCATTTAATTTCATAAGGTGATAAAGAAAAGGGTAAGTTTGCCAAAACCCCATTGCCCTCGGCAAGACGCATAGGCGCCTTGACTTTAAGCTGATAATTAAACTTTGAATCCCCTCGGCACTCATCTTCCCCGTGCAAAAGCCAATCCGCCGAAACATTAAATAGAGTCGTTATCTTGGATAAATCCTCAAAAGATGGATTTCCAAGACGCTCCATACGGGCATAGGTGTTTCTTTTCATACCAAGTTTATCTGCGGCGGTTTCCTGCGTGTACCCCGCTCTTTTTCTGGCTTCACTTAACCGCTTATTCGATACGGTTGCATACTCTGTTTTCATATAAAACCCTCTTGACTATTTCTTATATAGTTGGTATAATCTATTTATTGATGCTGATGTGGCTCAGTTGGTAGAGCAGTTGATTCGTAATCAACAGATCGTGGGTTCGAGTCCCATCATCAGCTCCATTTAAAAGGACATTTCTCGTATGGGAAATGTCCTTTTCTTCATTTTATATCTTTTTGAAAAAATTGTCAAGATTTTTGACATTTTGTCGTATAAAATATTTTCTGAAAATGCAAGTTAATTTTGTCGAAAGGAAAAATATTTTAAAAGTTTATTCTTCTTATATGGCGGTAATACTTTTTATGTCAAAGAATTTTAAGAGGTGCCGCCTATGTATAACAATAAGGTTATTATCTGTGGTGTTGATACATCAACACTCCCTGTTCTAAAGGAAAAACAGAAAGAGGAGCTTTTAAAACTTGCAAGAGGCGGCGATAAAAACGCGCGCACCGAACTTATTAACGGCAACCTTCGCCTTGTTTTAAGCGTTGTGCAGCGCTTCGCGGGCAGAGGTGAAAATCCCGATGATTTATTTCAAGTCGGCTGTATAGGCCTTATCAAATCCATTGATAACTTTGATATTTCGCAAAATGTGCGT
>JAFSAK010000082.1 GCA_017441045.1 Clostridia bacterium | reverse complement strand
TCTGACTATTTCAATAATATCAAATTGATTATATACTCATTTAAAACAAATTACAAGAGGTAATATTTATGCAAAAAAGAGTAGCCGCAATCCACGATATATCCTGCTTCGGTAAGTGTTCAATTACCGTTGCTCTCCCCCTTATTTCCGCCGCAGGAATTGAAACAGCGGTAATCCCTACCGCAATTCTTTCTACTCACACCGCGGGTTTTAAGGATTACACCTTCCGTGACCTTACAGAAGATATTATCCCCATTGCAAAGCATTGGAAGAGCGAAGGCATTACTGTTGATGCCGTTTATTCGGGTTATCTCGGCTCTAAAGAACAGGTAGAACTCGTTAAAAATTCCATTGATTATATGAAAAAGGACAGTACCATCTTTATTGTTGATCCCGTTATGGCTGACCACGGTGTACTCTATGGCGGATTCCCAGCAGATTTCCCTATGGAAATGAAGAAACTTTGCTCGGTTGCTGATATTATCACCCCCAATATTACCGAGGCCTGCTTTATGACAGGCATCCCCTACCAAGCCCCCCCACACTCTAAAGAATACATCGAAGAAATTATCTCCGCTCTCGCAGGAATTACAAAGGGTAAAATCGTGCTTACGGGCGTTGCTTTTAATGACTCTGAAATGGGTGCCGCCTGCTACCAAAACGGCCAAACAGAGTATATTTTCTCCAAAAAGGTTGACGCCATGTTCCACGGAACAGGCGATGTTTTCACAAGCACCCTTACCTCCGCTCTGCTTAACGGTAAAACACTAAAAGAATCGGCGCAAATCGCCTCTGATTTCACCGCGGGTTGCATCGCCTTCACCAAGGAAAACCATCCCGAAATGACCTATGGCGTAAACTTTGAAGCAAGAATTCCTGAACTTTTAAAATTATTGGGACTGATTTAATATGAGCGATATGTTTTTAAGAACAAAATCACTTATAGGCGAAGATAACTTGGCTAAACTAAAGGGCTCCTCCGTTGCAGTTTTCGGTCTTGGAGGGGTTGGTTCTTATGCGGCCGAAGCCCTAACAAGAAGCGGTATCGGAACTCTTTATATCTACGATAACGATACGGTTAGCCAAAGCAATATAAACCGCCAACTCATAGCCCTTCCTTCTACCGTTGGTGAAAAGAAAACGGACCTTGTGAAATCACGATGTCTTTCGGTAAATCCCGAAATTAGAATTCACGATTTTTGCGAATTCATCACCCCCGAAAGCAAAATTCCATTTGAAAAGTTCGATTTTATAATCGATGCGGTGGATAATGTTACGGCTAAAATCTTTTTGGCGAAAAATGCCCAAAATAAAAATATTCCCATCATAAGCGTTATGGGAACGGGCAACAAACTCCACCCCGAAAAACTCACAATAAGCGATATTTATAAAACTTATGAATGTCCCTTATGCAAGGTTATGAGGTACGAACTTAAAAAAAGAGGAATTAAAAAGCTTCCTGTTGTCTGGTCGGATGAAACCCCGAAAAAACCTGAAAATCTCGGTGAAACCAAGGGCTCTCACCCTGCCCCCGCAAGTATGGTATTTGTTCCTGCCACCGCGGGAATAACGGCGGCTTCCTATGCAATAAGAAAACTTATGGAAAAATAATAAAATGCGCTCCATTATGAAAAATGGGGCGCGTTTTTGATTTATTGACTTATATAACATTAAGTGATATAATAGTTATATATTATATCTTGGATTAGTGTGCCCTCGCGACTAATAATATAAGTTTAGGTGAAAAAATGTATAGAAATTTCTTCAAGAGATTTATTGATGTTTGCGTTTCCCTAATAGCCGTAATAGTTTTGGCGTTGCCTATGGCCGTAATAGCACTACTGGTTAAACTTGAAGATGGCGGTCCCGCCGTTTTCAAACAAGAACGATTAGGGCTTGGCGGCAAAAGTTTCTACATATACAAGTTTAGAACAATGATTGTAGATGCGGAAAAAGGCGGTGTTTATTCCGATAACAAGGACCCTCGGGTAACCAAAATCGGCAATATCCTCCGCAAGACCTCTTTGGATGAACTCCCTCAATTTTTTAATATCTTAAAGGGCGATATGAGTTTCGTAGGCCCCCGCCCTCCGCTTACCTATCATCCTTGGCCCATAACCGAATATACTGAAGAACAATTTAAAATGTTCAGCGTGCGCCCCGGTATCACGGGTTGGGCGCAGGTAAACGGCAGAAAAGCGGTAGAGTGGAACAAAAGAATAGAACTCAATGTGTGGTACACACAAAATATTTCTTTGGCATTAGATATAAAAATACTTTTTATGACCGTTTTTAAGGTGATTTCAAATGCCGATAACGAGAATATCGGCGCTACCGTAACGGCCAAAGAAAAAGAAACTGTAAATGTGAAAGAGTAATACATATGAAACTAATGTATATAACCAACAACCCGCAGGTAGCATCAATAGCCGAGAGCGTCGGGGTTGACAGAATTTTTGTCGATATGGAATATATCGGCAAGGATTTGCGCCAAGGCGGAATGGATACGGTGCAGAATCATCACACCGTAGAGGATATTAAAAACATCCGCAAAGTTCTCAAAAAATCCGAACTGCTCGTAAGAATCAATCCCATCCACGACGGCTCTTCCTCCTATTCTTCCACCGAAGATGAAATCGAAGAGGTTATAGCTGCGGGTGCCAATATCATTATGCTCCCCTATTTTAATAGCAAAAATGAAGCGGAAAGATTTTTAAAAGCGGTAAACGGCAGGTGCAAAACCGTGCTTTTATTCGAAACCCCCGAAGCCGTAGAAAATATTGATGAAATCCTTGACCTTCCGCTTATAGATGAGGTCTATATAGGACTCAACGATTTAAGCCTTGGCTATGGATATAAATTTATGTTTAAGCCCCTTGCTGACGGCACAGTTGAGAGTATGGCTAATAAATTTAAAAATCGCGGACTCAAGTTTGGATTCGGCGGTATCGCATCCATAGGGAGCGGTATGCTCAAAAGTGAAAAAATACTGGCAGAACATATTCGCATGGGCTCTTCCTGCGTTATTCTTTCGAGAAGTTTCTGCAATATAAAGGATACCTCGGATACCGATTCAATACATAAAATATTTCTTGAGGGCGTTAAAAACATAAGGGAACTTGAAAGTTTCTATTCCTCGCAAACCGAAGAATTTTTCAAAGAAAACTTCAATGAAATTAAAACTATTGTTGATACAATATGTGGGTAATATAAATTATGAAATTACTTGTAACGGGTGCCATAAACTGCACCAAAACCGAACTTAAGCCCCTCGCTGATATGGGCAATAGTATCGTTTTTATGCAAAATGAAAAAGATTCCTTGCCTTGTCGCCCCGAAGAAATAGAGGGCGTTATCTGCAACGGGCTCTTTCTTTACCACGATATTGAAAAATTCACCTCGTTAAAATATATTCAGCTTACAAGCGCGGGATTTGACCGCGTACCTATGGAATATATTAAGAATAAAGGGATTAAAATTCATAATGCCAAGGGTGTTTATAGTGTTCCTATGGCGGAATTCGCTCTTTGCGGAGTTTTAGACTTATATAAGCAAAGCCGTTTTTTTGCCGAGAATCAAAAATCTCACAAATGGGAAAAACACCGTTTTCTTTTAGAACTGGCTGAAAAAACCGTAGCCATTATCGGTTGCGGAAGTGTTGGCACCGAGTGCGCCAAACGCTTTAAATCCTTTGATACCTGCGTTTTAGGAGTGGATATCAAAAAAAACGATGCCAAATATTATGATGAGTTTTTCCCCATTGAAAACATCAAAGAAGCATTAATAAAGGCGGATATCGTGGTTTTAACACTGCCGCTTACTTCGGATACGAAAAACTTATTCGGCAAAGAAATGTTTGCATCATTTAAAGAAAATTCCATACTCGTTAATATTGCGAGAGGTCCCATCGTGGAAGAAAAGGAACTTATTTGCGCTCTCCGCGGCGGAAAACTGATGGGCGCCGTTTTAGATGTTTTCTGCGAAGAACCCCTTTCGGAAAACAGCGAATTATGGGATATGGAAAATATTATAATAACCCCTCATAATAGTTTCGTAGGGGAAGGCAATAAAACCCGACTTTTTAATACTATAAAAAATAATTTGACTTATGAAGTTTAAAATATATCGGGCTATTTACATAGTCCGATTGTTTTTTAACATATTAAAAACATACTATACTTACTAATGCGATATAGTGAAAATTTTAGGGAGATTATGGAAATGAAAATCCGCTTCGGCCTTTCGGGTCTTAAAACAAAACTCATTAAAAATCTTAATATTTTATTTCTTCCGCTTTCGGCTTTTTACGGGGAGTTTCTGCTCTTCGGCTTTAATGAGGGTAACCAAATTTTTTCAATGCCTCTTTTAAGAATTTTCTTCTTTTCTCTGGCTTTAGGTTTTGCTCTTGCGCTGCTTTTAGAACTTATTCCCAATAAAAAACTCTGCCGAGGTCTTGCTATTACCGCCATATCATTCGGTACCGTTTATACCTGCGTAGAATATTGCTGCAAAGAGTTTTTTAAAACCTATTTTTCCTTTACCTATATGAAGGAAATGGCGGGCGGAGTTGTCGGCGAATTCTTTGGAAATATTATATCCTGCATTATTTCGGGACTTCCCTTCATTCTGCTTTCTCTTTTGCCCCTCGTTTTATTTATAATTTTCAGAAAACAGATTATCCCCGATGAAAAGAGGGATTTAAGCGTTAAAATTACGGTTCTTATTTTGCTTATAATTTTCCAAATTTCTGGCGGAATGCTTTCCCGATTTGGAAGCGATAAGGATTTTTACACATATAGTTTCTCCGCCGATGCGGCAATTCCAAAGTTTGGCGCATTTACATCCCTCCGACTTGAAACCACCTATGCTATTTTCGGCACGCCTGAATCACCTCAAATCGACCTTGATGATATTGTTTCGGATGAAGATGACAGTCAAAAGACCGATAGCGAAGATATTGAACCCCAATATAATACCCTCGATATAGATTTTGCCGCTCTCGATGAGGGAGAAACCGATGGCACAATCAAATCAATGCATAATTACTTCGGCTCTCTTACCCCCTCTCAGAAGAATGAATATTCAGGTTATTTTAAGGATAAAAATTTAATTCTTATAACCGCCGAGGCGTTTTCTTCCTATGTAATCGACAAAGAACTCACCCCAACCCTATATAAATTGGCCAACGAGGGATTCGTATTTAATAATTACTATCAACCCGACTGGACTCAGTCCACTACGGGCGGCGAATTTGCGGTGATGACGGGCATTATTCCCACCTGGGTAAACGGCAAACCCGCTTTTGCGGCAAGTATAGGCAAGTATATGCCCGTTTCCCTCGGTCATACTATGAGCAAAATGGGATATAAAACTTTGGCATATCACAATAATACCTATACCTACTATAACCGCCATCTGACCCATCCTAATCTTGGCTATGATTATAAGGGAATAAAAGGCGGTCTTGAGCTTTCATCTACCGAGTGGCCTTGTTCCGACCTTGAAATGATAAATGCCACCGCTGACCAATATATAAATGATTATGTTGAAAACGGGCAGAAATTCCACGCTTATTATATGACCGTCAGCGGTCACGCCAATTATAAATGGGGCTCCAACGCTATGTCGAGAAGGCACCGAGAAGTAATCGAGGCATATATGCCCGATGCTCCCGAACAGGTGCAGGCATATATCGCTTGTAATCTCGATTTAGAATATGCTCTTTCTTCTCTCGTTAAGAAATTGGAAGAAGCGGGTATTGCCGATGATACGGTAATCGTTATGGGGCAGGACCACTACCCTTACGGCCTTGTTGAAAGCGATGTTGACTACTATAATATTCTTTCGGGCATAAACGATAAAGACGGGGATACCTCCCGTTATAAAAACACCCTTATTATCTGGAGCGGTTCTATGAAGGAGCCCGTTATCGTGGATACTCCCTGCTCGGCCATTGATATAGTTCCAACCATCAATAATCTTTTTGATATTCCATACGATTCGCGGCTCTATTCGGGCAGAGATATATTCGCCGAAAACTATTCGGCGGATAAGGTTTCAACTTCTATGCCCTTGGTTGTTTTCGCGAATTACAGTTGGATAACCGAGGCGGGAAGATACGAAGCATCAACCAAGACCTTTATACCAAACGAAAATGTAACGGTTGACGATAAATATATAAATGCCGTTCATAAACTTGTTAGAGCCAAGTTCAGTTACGCTAAAAATATTATTGGATATGATTACTATAGAAAAGTATTAGAGTAAACGATTAAAAAGAGTTGTTGCAAACGGCAACAACTCTTTTTCTTATTCTTCCATATAATGCGAGATGCTTTTTTTATACTCCGTAGGCGAAAACCCCGTAGATACCTTAAAGGCCCTTGAAAAACTGTAAATATCGGAATAGTTAAGTATATCGGATATTTCGCTTACCGATAATTCATTATCGCGAAGCAGTTTTTTTGCCTCATCTATTTTAAGAAGCGAAAAATATTTCATCGGGCTTTTGCCTGTATGAGATTTAAAAAGGGCGCTGATTTGAGATTTTTGCATAAAAAATTTATCACAAAGTTTACTAAGGGTCAATTTTTCATATATATGCGTCTGAAGATATTCCGCTATCATTTCGGGTTTGGATAGTTCTTTTTCTTGATTTAAGGCAGGTGTTCTATCTTCGGCGACAACATTTTTTCGCATCAGTTTTATTAAAAACTCGATAAAATGATTTTCCATGAGTTGCGAAGCGCCAAAGGCCTCCCCCGAAAAATCCAAGGGACTTATATCATGGTAGTAGTAAGGTATTTTCCCAAGAGCCAATCCCGCTTCATTAACAAATAAAGAAAGCAGCATTTTGCTATGCTTATCGAGGGTAAAAACCTTATTATCTTTGAAAAATTCCATACAACTACTATCACTAGAAAAGGATACCACCAATAAATT
>JAFSAK010000081.1 GCA_017441045.1 Clostridia bacterium | reverse complement strand
TTTATAAATAAAATCGTTCTTTGGGATGACGGGAGAATTTATTTTGGCTGTAATTACAAAGATTGCTCACGGGAAATGACTTTTGCCGAGCTTGAAGAAGCAGGCGTTTTAGGTTCGGATATCAGTGCACTCGGTGCACCAAAAAGAGAAGGACTGCATTAGCAGTCCTTCTCTTTTTGTGTTTGTGTTCGCAGAACACAACATCGTTTTGCGGCGAAACCGCAAACATCATTTGACCGTTAGGTCAATATCATTTCGATTACAACTCCGCTAAAATTTCTTCGGCGTTGGTATCGGGTTTTACTTTTTCCATCCTTTTTTCGATAAATCCTTCTTCATCTATGATAAAGGTGGTACGCACAACCCCCATAGAAACCTTTCCGCACATTTTCTTTTCCTGCCAAACCCCGTATGCCTTGATAGCTTCGAGGTCGGGGTCGGAAAGCAAAACAAAGGGCAGGTTATACTTTTCGGCAAACTTAATATGAGAATTTACGCTATCCTTACTAACGCCGATAACGACAATGCCCTTCTTCTCAAATTCACTGTAAAGTCCCGCAAAGGCGCAGGCCTGACGGGTACAACCCGGGGTATTATCCTTTGGATAAAAGTATAAAACGACCTTTTTACCGCGAAAATCCGAGAGAGAAACATCATTATTATTCTTATCTTTAAGTGTGAAATCGGGAGCTTTAATTCTTTCTGTCATATTAATTCTCCTTTAGCCAAATATTCTTCTGCAAAATGGACTGCCGTAGCACCATCACCGACGGCGGTCACTACCTGACGGAAGGGTTTTGTTCGCACATCTCCCACCGCGTAAACGCCATCTATTTGGGTTTCAGTAGTTTCATCCGCCTTAATATATCCGCTCTCATCGAGGGGTAGTTGTCCGCCTAAAAATTCGGTGGAGGGTTTTCTGTCGATGCTGATAAACACGCCGTCGCAGACGATATTTTCGACGTTTTCTGTCTTCAAATTCTTAATTTTGAGCCCCTTGAAACCATCTGCAAATAAAATTTCCGATACAGCGCTATCCCAAATAAACTCCACATTTTCGGCCTTCATTAAGGGCTCGTGATATATTTTAGTGGCCTTCAAAGTGTCTCGGCGATGGATAAGATATACCTTTTTGCAAAGCCGCGAAAGATATAATGCATCCCCCGCGGCAGAGTTTCCGCCGCCCACGACCGCAACGGTCTTCTCTTTATAAAATCTTCCGTCACAATGGGCGCAGTAATACACGCCCATACCCGTTAGCTCTTCTTCCCTTTCTATGCCGAGCCGCTTTGGGTCTGCGCCCGTAGCGATGACCACCGTTTTTGAAAAAAGTTTTCCGCTATCGGTGGTAACCGTTTTTATCTTGCCCGAAAGTTCTGCGCTTAAAACCTCGCCATAATATGTGGAGGCGCCAAACTTTTCGGCCGATACTTGCATATTCATACCAAGTGTAAACCCATCGATACCATCGGGAAAACCGGGATAATTATCTATATCCCCTGTAAGCGTCATCTGACCGCCCACCGAGAGCCGCTCAATTATGAGGGTATCAAGTCCCGCTCTGGCGGCATACAAAGCGGCAGTATACCCCGCGGGGCCGCCGCCTATAATTATCATATCATAAATTCGTTCCATACTTTAACCCCTGTTGACACCTTGCGAAAAAAATATTATAATACTAACCGAGCATTGCAAGTATCTGAGCTTTGGGCTTTGCGCCCATAGATTTATTGATTATTTCGCCCTTTTCCATTACAACGATGGTAGGGATGCTCATAATACCAAATTTACCTGCTAAATCGGGATTTTCATCAACATTTACCTTGCAAACCGCGATTTCGGAATTTTCTTCTGCGATTTCATCTATTATAGGCGAAACCATTCTGCAAGGTCCGCACCAATCGGCATAAAAATCTATAAGAACCTTTTTCTCACCGCCGATTATTTCATCAAAATTTTCTTTATTTAATTTTATAACAGACATATTAAATCTCCTTCGTTTTAAACTATATACATATTATACCATAAATACAAACAAATTTCAATAATCGAGGTAAACATGAAAAAACTCAAAAAACTTTTAGAGGTATTTTTAGTGTTTTTCCGCATAGGTGCCTTTACTTTTGGCGGCGGATACGCTATGATACCCCTCATTCAAAAAGAAACGGTTGAAAATAAAAAATGGATTACCGATGACGATATTTTAGAGATAATCGCCATAGCGGAATCAACCCCCGGTCCCATAGCCATAAATTCTTCTACCTTCGTGGGATACCGTGTGGCTGGATTCTGGGGCGCATTTTTCGGCACTCTCGGCACCGTTCTTCCCTCTTTTACCATCATTCTTATAATCTCTTTTTTACTAAAAGAGTTTAAGGATATTCTTGCCGTGCAGTATGCCTTTCAGGGTATAAGAGCCGGCGTTTTGGCCCTTATTATAAAGGCACTTTGGAATATGTATAAAAAAGTGCCCAAAGGCACGGTTGCCTATATTATTATGGCCGCTTCCTTTGTCGTTGCCGCCTTTACGGATATTAGCGTTCTTTATGTCATTATAGGTTGCGCGGTATTTGGCCTTATAACCTCTTTTATTGCTGAAAGGAGGGCCAAAAAATGATATTTTTAAAACTCTTTTTAACCTTTTTCAAAATAGGTCTTTTCACATTCGGCGGCGGTTACGCTATGCTACCTCTTATTCAGTCGGAGGTAATTAATAACGGCTGGATGGCAGAACAGGAAATTATAGATTTTATTGCCGTAAGCGAAAGCACACCGGGTCCCTTTGCCATAAATATATCCACATATATCGGCTCTGTTTTGGGCGGTCAATCGGCTCTCGGAGGGGTCTTCGGCAGTATTTTCGGCGGATTTTGCGCCACCTTGGGCGTCGTCCTTCCCTCTTTTATAATAATTCTTATAGTTGCTAAATGCTATGATAAGTTCAAAGAAAACAAAATAGTAAAGGGTTGTATGACAGGACTTAAACCCGCTGTAGTAGGGTTGATAGGCGCAGCATTTATTGGAATGGCGGCGACTGTTTTCTTTCCCACAGGTTTTTCTTTAGAAATTTTCAAAAATATCTCACTTTATGTTTCCCTTGCGATTTTAGGAATCTCTCTCGTGCTTTCCTTTAAAAAGGTGCACCCCATACTCATTATTTGCCTTTCCGCAGTTTTGGGAATTGTATCTGGATACGTATTATAAATTGTCGGGCTTGAGGTTAAACACCAAGCCCACTTTTATTTTTTTAAATTATATTGAAATATTTAATGATTTAGTGATACAATAATAACAGTAATTTCACGGAGATGCTTTTATGGTTTTATTTTGGACCCTATGCGGTATTTGTTTTATTGCCGCCATTATTCTGACAATTTCATATATCTGTTTTCGTATGGCATTTTTTGTTAACCGTAAAAACGATATAAAAGGATTTACTATGCCTGATGGCGAAATCTATAAGCCGCACAGTGATACTATGCGCAACTGGGCAGAAGAGGTTAAAAATATGCCCCACGAAAATTTCAGCATAACCTCTTTTGATGGGCTCAAGCTCTGCGGTAAATATTATGAATACGCCAAGGGAGCCCCTATTGAACTTATGTTTCACGGATATAGAGGAAGCGCCGAAAGGGACCTTTGCGGCGGCGTTCAGCGTTGTTTTCATCTCGGTCGCAGCGCCCTTCTTGTAGACCAAAGAGGCATTGGCCATAGCGAAGGAAATATTATAACCTTTGGCATAAATGAGCGCAAAGATTGCCTTAGCTGGATAGATTTTATGATTGAGCATTTCGGGGATGACGTGAAGATTATAATTTGCGGAATTTCTATGGGCGCCTCAACCGTTTTGATGGCATCAGGCGAAGAATTACCCCCTAATGTTATAGGTGTTCTTGCCGACTGCGGTTATAATAGCGCTAAGGATATTATAAAATCGGTTATAGAAAAGATGGGACTTCCAAAAAACCTTGCCTACCCCTTTGTGAAATTGGGCGCCCGTATTTACGGACATTTTAATTTAGAAGAAACCACACCTGAAGAAGCCCTTAAAAAATGTAAAATTCCCGTGATTTTCTTCCACGGCGATACCGATGATTTCGTGCCCTATGAAATGAGCGAAAGGAACTATAATGCCTGCATTTCAAAGAAAAAATTGGTGAGAATAAAAGGCGCGGGACACGGATTGAGTTATATAATAGACCCCGATTTATACCTTAATTCCCTAAAAGAATTTTTTGCATAAATGTTAAACCTCCGAGAGTAAGTCTCGGAGGTTTATTTTTATTTATTAAGCTGTTTTTGGATTTCGGCCATAACGAGTTTTGTTATGGTTTCAATATCGGCATTCGACATGCCGCCGCCTACATTTGCCTTGCCGTCACTACTGAAGAGTTTCATCTTCTTCATTGTTTCCTGCTTAACGGCCTCAACTGCGGCAGGAATAAGGTCGATAACGCCCTTTTCCATACTTGTAAATCTCTTGAATTCGGCCTCAACCGCGGCAATATTTATATCGGTAAAGATATTAACCTTGCTGATACCTTCCTGTATTGCCTTTCTGAAGTCATTATCGGTAAGACCTGAGCCACCGTGAAGTACCAAAGGAACATCAACGGTATTAGCTATTGTACGGATTCTCTCAAAATCAAGTTTCGGAGGAAGTTTATATGCGCCGTGAGCATTACCAACGGCGATAGCAAGAGCATCAACTCCTGTTTTCTCAACGAAATCTTTAGCAAGACGGGGATCGGTAAAGAACTTTGAGGGGTCGGCAAGATGGTCACTACCTTCAGCAGAGCCCTCATTATCGCCAACGTGACCAAGTTCGCCTTCGATAGTAGCGCCGTAGGAATGGGCGATATCTGCCATCTCCTTAACCTTGCGAACATTATCTTCGTAGGAATCGGTGGAGCAGTCATACATAATAGAACTGAAACCGAGTTCAAGTGCCTTAATACAAGTATCGTATTTAAGACCGTGGTCAAGATGAACTACAACCGGCACATTCGCCTTTTTTGCCATAGGAATAAGGTAATAAGAAACCTCATCCAAAGGTCCGTAAGGGAGCAATACCTCAGCAGTACCCATAATAACGGGTGACTGCGTAGCTTCTGCGGCAGCAATGATACCGCGGGCAAGTTCTAAATTTACGGCATTAAAAAGTCCTACCGCATACTTATTCTTCTTAGCAGGCCTTAAGACCTCATTCATATTAACAAGCATTTTTTATTCTCCTATCCAATATTAATTACGGTCACACCGTATTCATCGAGTGTTTCTTTAAGCGAACCGTTAACCTCACCGTCGGTAATAAGATACTGAACGTTTTCGAAGGTAGAAAGCCGCATATATCCCACTCTTCCGATTTTGGATTTATCGCAAAGATAATAGTGAGCGCGGGAATTCTTAAGCATACTCTGCTTTATAAAACACTCTTGCTCATTACCCTCAAGTATAATTGAATTCTCACCTATACCGCGGCTTGAAAAGAACATTTTATCGGCAAAGTAATTATCGGTTATATAATTTTCGGCCATTGCGCCTACAAGTGACTGGTTATTGCTTACAATTCCGCCAACGGCGATAACCTTAACCCCTTCAACACCGCTTAATTCATTTATAACCCTTATTGAGTTGGTTATAACTGTGATGTTTTTCATAGCTTTGAGTTCTTTAGCCATATAGAAGGTGGTGGTTGAAGCGTCTAAAAATACAGTATCGCCCGTTGCGATATACTGAACTGCTTTGCGGGCAAGGGCCTGTTTTGCCTCAACATTTAATGTTTTTCTTTTTTCAAGGGAAAACTCATAGTTGCCTTCATCCATAGGAAGCGCGCCGCCGTGAGTTCTTCTGAGCATTTCCTTCGCCTCTAATTTTTCAAGGTCGCGGCGAACGGTTTCTTCAGTAACACCAAGTTCTGCGCTTAGTTTACTTACCATTACGGCGCCTTCAATACTTAAAAGTTCAAGAATTCTCTTTTGTCTTTCTAAAGCGAGCATATTTTCCTCCAGCTTGACTATTCTACTTCATAGTCAAAAAATTTCATAATTTCGCCGTGGGGAGAGGCAATTACTGCATTGCCGTGAACTTTACCAAGGGGTTTTGCCTCGTTAACACCCGCTTCTATAGCGGCTTTTACGGCCGAAACCTTACCCTTAATAATCAGGGTTACAAGGCGTCCGCCAAGGCGCTTTTCAGTATGAATCAAGCGTACATCGGCGGCTTTGAGCATAGCATCAAGGCCAACTATGGAGCAAACAAGTCCCGAAACCTCCAAAAGTCCGATAGAAAAATCTACATCGGGGGCTTCATCCTTTACTCCCATAAAACTTTTAGGCAGTTTTTTATTATATTTATCCTTATTCATATCAAGAAGAT
>JAFSAK010000080.1 GCA_017441045.1 Clostridia bacterium | reverse complement strand
GATAGCATCCTGATGAGAGCCCGAAAAGGCGGCAAAAACAAGTTTACCCGCATAAGGTTGACGGTCATAAACCTGCATTCTTGTAACTCTCTCATAGAGTTCTGCAATTTTTGGCATATTTGATAAATCAAGTTCGGGGTCGACACCCTGCGCATACATATTAAGAGCCAAGGTTACGATATCAGCGTTACCCGTTCTTTCGCCGTTTCCAAACAATGTGCCTTCAATTCTATCGGCGCCCGCAAGGATACCGAGTTCGCAATCGGCAACAGCGCAACCGCGGTCATTATGGGGATGCAGAGAAACCTCAACAGAATCCCTATATTTAAGATTATCGCACATATATTCGACCTGATCGGCGTAAACATGGGGAGAAGATAATTCCACGGTTACGGGAAGGTTAATGATGGCTTTTCTATCTGGTGTTGGCTTCCAGATATCAAGAACGGCGTTGCAAACTTCGAGAGCATACTCGGGCTCGGTACCCGTAAAGGATTCGGGAGAATATTCATAACGGAAATTAGCGCCCGTTTCCTCGGCAATTTTATTAAAGAGTTTAGCGCCTTCTATGGCAATCTGCTTGATTTCTTCCTTTGATTTTCTGAAAACCTGCTCTCTTTGAGCAAGGGAGGTAGAATTATAAAGATGCACAACCGCATTTTTGCAACCCTCAAGGGCATCAAAGGTCTTGCGGATAATATGTTCGCGACTTTGTGTCAACACCTGAACGGTAACATCATCGGGAATCATATTCTTATAAATAAGGGTGCGAAGGAAGGTATATTCCGTTTCGCTTGCGGCAGGAAAACCAACCTCAATTTCCTTAAAACCAACCTCGACTAAAAGCTTAAAAAACTCAAGCTTTTCTTCCAAAGACATTGGAATTATAAGGGACTGATTTCCGTCTCTTAAATCCACAGAGCACCAAGTAGGCGCTTTTTCTATATAAACCTTATCCGCCCATTTTCTTGTGGGGTTTTTCACGGGGAAAAACTGACGGGTATATTTACTTACATTTTGCAATTTGATTTCCTCCGTTAACCGATGAATGCTATAACTTCAACTTCCACAAGGGCGCCTTTAGGTAGGTCCTTTACGGCAACACAACTTCTTGCGGGGGCTTCGGTGATATACTTGCCGTAAACCTCGTTAAAGGCGGCAAAATCGCCGATATCACTCAAGAAACAGGTGGTTTTGATGATATTCTTCATATCGCTTCCCGCCTCTTTTAAAACAGCAGAAAGATTCTTCATAACCTGTTCGGTCTGTTCGGTTATATTATCACCTACCAAAGCGGCAGTTTCGGGAGAAAGGGCAATTTGGCCCGAAGTATAAACCATATTTCCGTAAATAATCGCTTGGGAATAAGGTCCTATGGCCTTGGGAGCATTATTTGTACTAACTTTATTTAACATTATATTTTCTCCTAAAGAATTTTTATACCCGCATCAGTAAGGGCTTTTTTAATGGCTTCAATATGTTCAAAGTTGCGGGTTTCAAGGGTAACTCTTAAGTAACATCCGTTAACATCGGAGCCCTCGCCTGCGTGTTCGTGGTGAACAGAGGTAACGTTACCGCCGTGCTCCGCAATGATACGGGAAACAGCCAAAAGCTGACCCGGTTTATCAACAAGTTCGATAAGAAGTCGGCACTTTCTGCCCGACATCATAAGACCGCGGGCAATTACTCTTGAAAGGATGGTAACATCAATATTACCACCCGAAAGGATACAAACCGCCTTCTTACCCTCTAAATCCACCTTGCCGAACATTGCGGCGGCCACTGCAACGGCGCCTGCGCCCTCGGTAACAAGTTTATGCTGCTCCATAAGGGCAAGGATTGCGGCGGCAATTTCATCATCATTTACGGTTACGATTTCATCAACATATTTAGAGCAAAGTTCGTATGTAAGTGTTCCCGGCTCCTTAACGGCAATACCATCGGCAATAGTGAAAACCGAATCAAGTCGTTCAATATGAGAATCGTTTATGGAATTAAGCATTGAGGGGGCGCCTGATGCCTGAACACCATAAACCTTAACATTAGGATTAAGGGCTTTAATGGTATAGGCAATACCCGAAATAAGTCCGCCTCCGCCTATGGGAACAATAACGGCATCCATATCGGGAATCTGCTCGGCAAGTTCTAAAGCGATGGTACCTTGACCCGCTATTACATCAGGGTCGTTAAAGGGATGAATAAAGGTATAACCTTCTTTATCACGAAGTTCCAGCGCCTTATTATAGGCATCATCATAAACGCCTTCAACAAGACAAATTTCTGCGCCGTAACTTTTAGTTGCTTCCACCTTGGAAATGGGTGCGCCATCGGGCAGACAGATAACGGACTTAATTCCGTTTTTCTGCGCCGCCAAGGCAACGCCTTGAGCATGGTTACCCGCAGAACAAGCCACAACGCCGCGGGTCTTCTCTTCATCCGTAAGGGTGGACATTTTATAATAAGCACCGCGCACCTTAAAGGAGCCGGTTATCTGCAAATTTTCTGTTTTAAGATAGAGTTCTACGCCTTTTTTAAGTTTTGGAGCGTATAAAACATCGGTCTGTATTGCTACATCTTTCAAAGCATATTTAGCTTTATAAACGTTATCAAGAGTTAGTTCTTTCATATTTTCACCCTTCTGTTTTTAAACTGTTTATAAATTGTTCGGCGGCTCTCGGGGAGCGGCTTCCCTTTTGCAGAGCAAAGGCCTCTGCTTTAATATCAAGTTCTTTTTTATCGGTTTTAATTCCGTTTTTATCCGCCAGTATATGCACAATATCAAGATATAGCGATTTATTAGGTCTTTCAAAATAAACTGTCAAACCGAATCTATCGGATAGGGACATAAGTTCCTGAACGGTATCATTATGATGAACATCATCGGCAACTGCTCTATCAGAAAAGTTTTCCTTAACTATATGGCGGCGATTACTTGTAGCATAGATAACCGCATTACTTGCCTTTGCAGAGGTGGAGCCTTCAAGGGCGGCCTTCAACATACTGAAACAGTCATCATTCTTATTAAATGAAAGGTCATCAATAAAGATTATAAATTTAAGAGGATTATCGGCAATTCTGCCCATTATATAGGAAAGAGAGAAAAGTTGGTCTTTTCTGATTTCAATTAAGCGAACGCCATCTTCATAGTAATAATTTGCGCTTGCTTTAACGGTTGAAGATTTACCCGTTCCCGCATCACCGAATAAAAGCACATTGGCAGCGGGTCTTCCTTCAACAAGGGCCTTCGTATTATCGAAAACCTGCTTGCGCTCGTTTTCGTAACCTACAAAATCATCCACCGATACTTTATCCGCGGATTTAACTGGGATAATCTCGCCGTTTTCAACTTTAAACATTTTGGAGGTAGCAAAAATTCCGTAGCCATAGCGGTCTATATTTAAAACTCGTTCTTTATATCCCGATATAAAATCTATTTTTTCGCTTTGAAATGCG
>JAFSAK010000009.1 GCA_017441045.1 Clostridia bacterium | reverse complement strand
TTTGGCGGTGCCTTTAGACATAGTCGCCTTTTCCTGCATCATAACTTTGCCGACGATAACTGCGGCGGCGCCTGCTACCATTCCAGCGCCCATACCTTTTAGAAAATTCATTGTTTTTCCGCTTTGCATAATAAAAACCTCCCTTTGCAAAATTAGTTTTGCCTAAAAGGGAGGTTTTATTTATAAAATTAAATTTTTTTAAAATTATTTCTTAAAATCCTTAAAAGAGGGGTGGATTTTATCCTTATCTGAAAGCTTAATTTCCATGCCTTCGGGGATGGGCCACTCGATAGCAATATCGGGGTCGTTCCACATAAGTCCGCCCTCATCATTGGGATGATAATAGTCATCAACCTTATAGCAGAATTCCGCTTCATCGGAAAGCACAACAAATCCGTGAGCAAAGCCCTTGGGCACTAAAAACTGGCGCTTATTCTCTGCCGAAAGGATAACGCCTTCCCACTTACCGTAGGTCTCGGAGCCCTCCCGCAAATCCACGCAAACATCAAAAACCTCGCCCCTTACGCAACGCACAAGTTTGGTTTGGGGGTAGTTAATCTGAAAATGAAGACCCCGAAGAACGCCTTTAGTTGACATTGACTGATTATCCTGAACGAAATCAATATCAATGCCGCCCGCCTTAAAATCTTCCTTCTGATAGGTTTCCATAAAGTAACCGCGGCTATCGCCAAAGGCGGTGGGTTCAACGATAATAACCCCATCAATAGATGTTTTTATAAAATTGAATTTGCCCATCTATTATAACTCCTTTTTATCATTGTACATTGTATCGTAGTACTTCTGATAAGCGCCGCTGGTAACATTATCAAACCACTCTTTATTATCAAGATACCATTTTAGAGTTTTCTTGATACCAACTTCAAAGCAGGTTTCGGGGTACCAACCGAGTTCATCCTTAATCTTCTGAGGGTCAATTCCGTAACGGCGGTCGTGGCCCTTTCTATCGGTAACGTGCTTAATCATATGTTCGCCAACGGTAGAATCAACATTTTCCTTAATATATTCAATAATGGATTTAACTATGAAAATATTGGGGCGCTCATTATGTCCGCCAACATTGTAAACTTCACCGAGGCGGCCGCCCGTTATTACCATATCAATGGCTTTGCAATGGTCCTCAACATAGAGCCAATCCCTTATCTGCATACCGTCACCGTAAACGGGAAGGTCCTTGTGCTGCAGGGTATTATTCATAATAAGGGGAATAAGTTTTTCGGGGAACTGGAAGGGACCGTAGTTATTGGAGCAACGGGTGATATTTATGGGGAACTTATATGTATCCCCAAATGCTTTAACGAAAAAGTCGGCAGATGCTTTGGATGAAGAATAGGGGGAATGAGGGTCAAGGGGAGTGGTTTCCATAAAGTAACCTTCATCACCCAAGGAGCCGTAAACTTCATCGGTAGAAACCTGAAGATACTTTACGCCCTCTTTATATTGGTCATCACCGATAGTCCAGGCAACCTTGGCGCACTGAAGCATATTAACGGTGCCCTCAACATTGGTTTTAACGAAAATTTCAGGATTTGTGATAGAGCGGTCAACGTGGCTTTCTGCCGCAAAGTTAACTACGTAATCCACATCGTTTTCTTCGAAAATTTTAGAAATGGCCTCGCGGTCGCAGATATCTGCCTGAACGAAGGTGTAACGAGGGTCGTTTTCTACGCTCTTAAGATTTTCAAGATTTCCCGCATAGGTAAGTTTATCAACATTTATGATTTTAATATCTTTATACTTATTGAGCATATAGATAATGAAATTTGAGCCGATAAATCCGGCGCCGCCGGTAACAAGATAGGTTTTCATAGTGTTAGTCCTCCAGATTTTTTATATAACTTTCTATTGCATCTTCCCAGTGGCGCATCTCATCCCCTACGGTACATTCGAGGGCTAAATTGCGAAGGGAAGAATAGGCGGGGCGTTTGGTGGGAGAGGGGAACTCCGCGGAGGTGCATGGTTTAACCACATCCCCATATCCCGAAAGAGCGGCAATTTTCTTTGCGAAATCAAACCAGGTACATTCGCCGCTACCTGTGCAGTGGTAAATACCGTATTCCTCGGTTACTGCAAGTTTTAAAAGATGGTGGGCTAAATCGTTGGCATTTGTAGGGTTACCCCGTTGGTCGTTTACAACGGTCATACTGCCTCTTTCTTTTAAAATTCTTCTTACGGTCTTAACAAAGTTTTTGCCTGCGTATCCGTAAAGCCAAGAGGTGCGGACAACGAAGGTTTTATCGCAAAAGGCGAGAGCGTATTTTTCGCCAAGGGCCTTGGAAGCGCCATATGCGCTTTGGGGGTCGACCTTATCCCACTCTACATAGGGGCGAACGCCATCTCCCGCGAAGACATAGTCGGTGGAAACGTGGATAAATTTTGCTCCCGTTTCTTTTGCGGCGAGGGCCAGATTTCTTACCCCCATAGCGTTTACTTTAAAGGCAGTTTCGAGGTCGGTTTCACAAGCATCAACATTTGTAAAAGCCGCGCAGTTAATGATAACATCGGGACTTTCTTCCGCCACAAAGGATTTAACCGCCTTTATATCGGAAATATCGAGAGTATCGATATCCACAGCGCAAATTTCGGTATTTTTAAGCGCTTCGGGAATAGGTCCGATTTCACTTTTTCCGCTGCCTAAAATGGAAATAAGTTCGTTTCCGAGTTGGCCGTGGCAACCGGTAATTAAAATTTTCATATCTCCTTTTTCCTCCGCCTTCTTAAAAATTTCCTTGCCGATGAAAGATGAATAAATAGATACTTAAGTTTTTTTGCGCTTTCCCGTTCCCAAGAGTGAGTAACGGAAATAAAGGGGTTTATAACTGCTTGTCCCATAGTTTTGGTGCGAAGGGTTAAATCCGCATCTTCAAGATACATAAAATATCGGGGGTCGAAGCCGCCGAGGGCTTTAAAGACCTCGCTTTTGATACACATAAAACAACCGCTCACAAAATCTATTTCGGTTATTTCTTTTATTTCTCGGTCCGCCCAAACATATCTTTCGCGGATTTTTTTAAAATTTCCGCCAAGTCGGGCGAGGCGTCCTAAAAATAGGTATTTAGCCGTAGGAATTTCTTTGGGCAGATGCTGAACTGTACCGTCACCGTTTAAAATATTCGGCATCGAAAGGGCGATCTGGGGATTTTCTTCCATAAAATCCGCCATATCCGATAGCACATCGCTTTTTATAACAATATCGGGGTTTATAATAAAATGGTATTTACCGAGGGGTAAATCGAGGGCTTTATTATGAGCCGCCCCGAAACCTATATTTTTCCCGTTTTCTATTACGGTAACATCAAAATCTTTAAAGAAATCTACGGTTGCGTCGGTAGAGCCGTTATCGATAATATATAGTTTGAGGGGATAACGCCGAGTATGTTCCTTTATGGAAAGCACAGCGTCACGCACCTTATCAATATCATTATAGGTAACTATGGCCGCAGATAAAAAGTTTTCCATCGCGTTATCACCTCGCTTTTAAAAAATTAACACTTAAAAATCAGTTTTCGCTATATGAACTATACAGTTCACTGTAAATTCCGCCAGAATGTAAAAGTTCATTGTGAGTTCCGCTCTCGGCAATGCCGTCGGCAGTAAGAACAATAATCTTATCTGCATTTTTAATGGTGGTCAGGCGGTGGGCGATTGTCAGGGTAGTTCTGCCTTTTTGAAGCCGTTCAAGTGACGCCTGAACAAGTTTTTCCGATTCGTTATCGAGGGCGCTTGTTGCCTCATCGAGAATAAGTATAGGGGGATTTTTAAGGAAAACACGGGCAATGGATATTCTTTGTTTCTGACCGCCCGAAAGTTTAACTCCCCGCTCTCCCACATAGGTATCGTACCCTTCGGGAAGACCTTCGATAAATTTATCTGCCCCCGCAAGACGAGCGGCATTTTCGATTTCTTCTTTAGTGGCGTCGGGTTTTCCGTAGGCAATATTCTCATAAACACTGCCCGAAAACAGATAAACATCCTGCTGAACGATGCCGATATTTTCACGAAGAGATTTTAGGGTTATATCCTTGATATTCTTGCCATCAAGGGTTATAAGACCGCTGTCGATATCATAAAATCGGGGGATAAGTGAGCAAATAGTGGTTTTGCCTCCGCCCGACGGACCAACAAGCGCTACATTTTCGCCAACTCCGATTTTTAGGTTTATATGGGTTAAAACCTCTTTGGTATCTTCAGAGTAGCGGAAGGTGACATCATCAAAACAGATTTCACCCTTAACATTCTTTATGGGCTTGGCGTTTTTACTGTCAACTATATCGGGATTGGTATCCATAATCTCGGCAAAACGTTCGATTCCCGTCATACCCCTTTGGAACTGCTCTGCAAATTCTACTATTCTTCTAATGGAGGTAAGAAGGGTGGAAACATATAAAAGATACGCAACAAAGTCCGCCGCATCAATGGAGCCGTTTATCATAAAGAGGGCTCCCGCTACAACGACGGTGATATACATAAGCCCATCAAAAAATCTGGTGCAGGAATGAAATCCCGCCATGTATTTATATACTTTGGATTTTATTTTCAAAAATCCAACATTGCCGCTTTCGAACTTTTCTTCCTCTAAAGTTTCACCCGCAAAGGATTTAACAACGCGGATGCCGAGCAAACTATCCTCAACGCAGGAGTTAAGTTCGGCAACGCTTTTACGGGATTCTCTGAAGCCCGCCTTCATCTTTTTGTTGAAGTGGCGAAGCACTATAAGCATAGGAGGAATAATCGAGAAAATTATAAGAGTTAAGGGAATATTTACTCCGCAAAGAATTACAAAGGCGGCAATAATTTTAATTCCCGCAATTAAAAATTCTTCGGGGCAATGGTGGGCAAATTCCGTAACATCAAATAGGTCGCTTGTGATTCTCGACATAATACTGCCGACCTTGGTATTATCATAAAAGGAGAAGGAAAGTTTCTGCAGATGGGAGAACATATCCCTTCTCATATCGGTTTCTATTTTGGTGCCCATAATGTGACCTACCGATGCCATATAGTAATTGGCGAGGGTATCAATAATACGGAGAACGATATAAAACATACCCGTTTTGATGATAAAGGGCACCGTGAGAGCGGCAATATTATCGGTGGCTCTGCCCGTGATTTCTCTGACTATCATAGGAAGGACCAATTCGCAAACCGTTGTAAGCATAGCGCACAAAAGGTCGAAAACGAGGGTCCATCTATGATTTTTATAGTAGGGCAAAAATCTCTTTATAAGTTTTAAAGTTTTCATTATTTCAAAAATCCGTTTACTATCTGTTCCTCTGCCTCTTGCTCGGTAAGGCCCAAGGTCATAAGTTTTGTAAGTTGTTCCCCTGCGATTTTGCCGATGGCGGCCTCGTGGATAAGGGAAGCGTCAATATGGTTTGCATTTATTTCGGGAATGGCGCAAACCTTGGCATTATCCATAATAATGGCATCACATTCGGTATGACCCGAGCAAAAAGCGTTGCCGTTTATATTGGATTTAAACATCTGGAAGGAGTTATCTCTTGCAACCGAACGGGAAATTACATTGGCTCCCGAGCCCTCGCCGTTAAGATTTACGGTGAAATCCGTATCGGCTCGCTGCACCCCGTGGGTCATAAGTTTTTCCTTGATAACCAAGGTAGCATCGCTATCGAGATTAGCGGTGGTAATACGGTTGGTGGAGTCAATACCTTTAATCTGAGTGGTTTCCATTTCCATATATCCGCCCTCGGCGATATTTATGACGGTGGTGGGATTCATTGTGTTTTTACCGTCGCCCTCACCCTCGCCGTAATGACGCTCAATATATTTAACCTTGGCGTTTTTGCCGATGAAGAAGGTATGAATTCCGTCGTGACCCGAGTCGCCCTCGCCGCAGTTATGGATTCCGCAACCCGCCATAATGGTGATATCGGCATTATCGCCTATGATAAAATCGTTATATACCAAATCGGTAAACCCTGAGGCGTTTACAACAACGGGAATATGCACCGTTTCCCCTTTTGTATCGGGGCGCACTGTAACCACGATTCCATTGCCGCCTTCTTTGTTTTTTATATCAATATTTTCGGTAACCTTGCGCTCTGCCAAAGCGCCGTTAGCGCGGATATTGAAGGCACCGTCGGGGGTGCCGTCCATATCGGCGATTATCTTTAAAAGTTCTTTTTCTGTATTGGTAATATTCATCGGTCCCCCTCCTTCATATTCTCGGTAAGAATGCTGCAGGCGGTAGATGTAACCCCTAAAAGTTCGGGGAGAATTTCGTTTTTGGGTCCATATGCCTTAAGTTTACCCGCCGCAAGCACAACTACATTATCCGCAATATTTAAAATTCTCTCTTGGTGGGAAATGATGATTATGGAGCCGCCTTTTGTTTCGTGAAGGCGTTCAAAAACATTAATGAGATTTCCGAAACTCCAAAGGTCAATACCCGCTTCGGGCTCATCAAATAAAGAAACCTTACTGCCTCTTGCCAGAACGGTAGCAATTTCGATTCTCTTAAGTTCGCCGCCCGAAAGGGAAGCATCAACCTCGCGGTTTATATAATCTCTGGCGCAAAGGCCAACCTGGGATAAATAGTCGCAGCATTCACCTATATCTATCTCTTTACCTGCCGCAAGTTTTATAAGGTCGCCAACGGTGATTCCCTTAAATCGAACGGGTTGCTGAAAGGCGAACGAAATACCCTTTTTTGCCCTTTCGGTGATGGAGAGATGGGTTATATCTTCACCATCAAGAAGGATCTGACCTTCGGTAGGGGTTAGTATGCCCGCAATAATTTTAGCGAGGGTGGATTTACCGCCGCCGTTAGGACCTGTTATGGCAACAAATCCATCATTTATTTTAAGTGAAATATCCTTTAAAATTTCCTTTACTCCATCCTCGTTTTCCGCTTGGAAAGAGATATTTTTAAGTTCTAACACATTAAACCTCCGTGTTG